>JAYTIA010000713.1:0-2843 GCA_043732145.1 Saprospiraceae bacterium | reverse complement strand
ATTCGTATCTAAAATGAAAAAAACGTTCACCTATTCAAATTTCCAAAAAATTTTATTCTTCGTTAGTTAATCTATTATCTTTGCGTACATTTCGTTGGCGGCTAATCCATAAATAAATTTCTGATAACGAATAACGAATAACGAATAACGAATAATGAATGAAAGTTTCTCTTAATTGGCTCAAAGAATATATCAAAACCAACGCATCGCCTGAACAGATTTCAGAAATACTTACAGATTTGGGTTTGGAAGTAGAAGGTGTGGAAGAAATCGGCGCGAATAAAAATGATTGGAAAGGCATCGTTGTCGGTGAAGTTGTCGAATGTGAAAAACATCCGGATGCCGAAAAACTCTCATTGACAAAAGTAAATATTGGCACAGGTGAACTGTTGCAAATTGTTTGCGGTGCGCCGAATGTAGCGAAAGGGCAAAAAGTTTTTCTCGCCACTGTTGGCACAACTTTGCACACGCAATCCGGAGAAGTAATAAAACTTAAAGCCGGAAAAATTCGCGGACAAATATCGGAAGGTATGATTTGCGCTGCCGATGAACTCGGGCTGGGCGAAGATCACAGTGGCATTATGATTTTACCGAATGAAATGGAAGTGGGAACACCGCTTAGCAATGAGCTATTAGCAATGAGATATGCGCCTCAAACAAGTAGCGGCTCATGGCTCATAGCTAATAGCTCATTGCTGCAAAAAGATACCATTTTCGAAATCGGTTTAACGCCGAACCGTTCCGATGCGATGTGTCATTTGGGTGTGGCGCAAGATATTGCGGCGCGACTACGGTCGCGTGGAGAAAATATTTCGGTACAAAAACCGGATGTGTCGGGTTTCAATATAGAAAATAACGATTTAAAAATTGCAATAAAAGTTGAAGATACACAGGCTTGTCCGCGTTATTCCGGCGTTTGTATTTCCGGTGTAACTATTGCGGAATCGCCGGAATGGTTGAAAAATCGGTTGAGTGCAATTGGCGTTAATACGATAAATAATGTCGTGGATATTACTAATTTTATTTTGCATGAATTGGGGCAACCGCTTCACGCTTTTGACTATGATAAGATTATTGGTCAATCTATAATCGTTAAAAAATTAGTGAGTGGCACAAAATTCACCTCCCTGAAAAAAAATGAAACGGGTGCCTACGTAGATTTAACACTCGATGCGCAAGATTTAATGATTTGCGATGCCGAATCAAACGGTTTATGTATCGCCGGTGTCATCGGAAATCCGAATGAAGGTGTGTCTGCAACAACAACAAATATTTTTCTCGAATCGGCATATTTTGATGCAAAACGTTTGCGTGTCACTTCGTTTCGGCACAACACGCGCACCGATGCCGCTAAAACTTATGAAAAAGGAACAGACCCGAATAATACTGTTTACGCACTTAAACGCGCCGCGCTTTTAATAAAAGAACTCGCCGGCGGGACGATTGCATCCGATATTATTGATGTTTACGCGCAGCCGATTGCACCGAAACAAGTGGTGTTAAAATTCAAAAATGCACAACAACTCATCGGAGAAAAACTGAAACCGGCGTATATAAAAGATATTCTTGCCGCACTTTCAATGGATATTGTGAGTGAAACGACGACAGGCGTTGTTGTTTCTGTTCCGACAAATAAACCGGATGTATTGCGCGAAGCTGATGTGATTGAAGAAATTTTGCGGGTACACGGCTTCAACAACGTGCCGATGCCGAGACATATAAAAATGGCGGTCACGCATCAACAAGGAATCAATCCGTCGCACATCCGGAATTTAGTTGCCAACCATCTTGCAGCGAGCGGATTTAATGAAGCGATGGGTTTGAGTTTAAGTCAGTCCAAATATTTTTTAGGGAATCATAACGGATTTGAACTTACACCCGAAAATTTGGTTTATATTGACAACACTTCCAACGTACATCTCGATATTATGCGCCCTACGATGTTGGCTTCCGCACTCGAAGCCGTCGCGCATAATAAAAACCGGCAAATGCCGGATTTGCGGTTGTTTGAGTTTGGAAAAACATATCTGAGCCGTGAGCAATTAGATGTGAGCCTTGAGCAAAAAATACAAACCGGTTTTGAATCTCAAAGCTCAAAGCCCAAAGCTCAAAGCTTTAAAGAATCTGCCCATTTATCTTTAACGATGACCGGCCGACGTTTGCCGGAATCATGGATTCAAAAAGAAGAATCGGTGAGTTTTTTTACGATAAAATCGGAAGTAAATAATATTTTGCAACGACTCGGGCTGCACACTTTTCAAGAAACAGTTTTATCCGGCGGTGTGTGGTCGTTCGGTTTGCGTTATCATCGCGGACAACAAGTTTTGGCAGAGTTCGGAAAAATAAATCCGGCAATCGGAAAAAATTTTGATGTAAAAGGTGATGTTTTTTTCGCCGATTTTGAATGGGATAATGTTTTGAAAGCTTTAAAAAACAATTCGGTGTCGTATAATTCGGTGAGTAAATTTCCGTCAGTGCGTCGCGATTTAGCTTTAGTTGTAGATAAAGAAACATCTTTCAACGAAATTTTACAGGTAGCGCGTAACACAAACAAAAATACTTTAAAACACATCAATCTGTTCGATGTGTTTGAAGACGAATTGAAACTCGGCAAAAATAAAAAATCATATGCTATCAGTTTTATTTTTGAAGATACCGGACAAACGCTATCTGAAGAAGCGGTCGGCAAAATGATGCAGAGTTTGACGACGGCACTTGAAACTAAAGTCAAAGCGAAGATTAGAGTTTAATTATTTTTTTTCCGTTAAACTTTTAATGAACTTAATTTCCTCCGCACTGAACGGGGTACCATCTTTTCTGAAAATATCGTGAAACCAAATTTT
>JAYTIA010000712.1:0-7521 GCA_043732145.1 Saprospiraceae bacterium | reverse complement strand
AAACGACAATCCCATCAAACTCTTTGAAAAAAGAATGTCTCTCAAAAGCAACAGGAATAGTTTCCGCTGACCAGTTTGTTAAGCCGTATATTTTGTATTTCTTTTTTAGTCGGTGTAAAAGTTCAACCGTTCCGGAAATCTCGCCGTTCAACATTACTTCCCAGTTGTCATAAAAAAGTTGAATCAAATCGCGGTGTTCCGGATATTGGTTTTGCAAAATTTGCGTACCATCCGCAAGCGACCGTCCTCTGTCTTGTTCCAAATTCCATGCTTCGGTGGTAACGTTTTCGAGGAAATGTTCCATTTCTGCTTCATCTTTAAAATGATTTTTATAAAGATACCGAGGGTTCCAATCCACTAACACCCCGCCGAAATCGAAAATGATGTTTTTAATAGCCATTTATATTATTTTTTTTGCAAAATTACAAAATTCCGGAAATTTCAGCTGCCGTATTTCGAGATTATTCGCCTTCACTTCACTTTATTATGACTTCCAAAACCATTTTATTGAAATCATCGAGTATAAAATTGCCTTTCATTACTTACAACGCTTCAATATGCGCTAAATAATTTTCTGCTTGCTCTAAAATTTCTTGTTGTTGTTCGGGTGCCATTTTTTTCCAGATATTATATGCCATACCGATGCGCGGATTGCGAGACAGTTTTTCTTCGTGCCGATTATAAAAATGCCAATATAAACTGTTGAACGGACACGCACGTGGTCCGGTTTTTTTTGTTTTATCGTAATAACAAGTACTGCAATAATCACTCATCTTATCAATATAATTTGCCGAAGATACATAGGGTTTTGTACCGACAATACCGCCGTCCGCAAATTGACTCATGCCACGCGTGTTCGTGATTTCAACCCATTCGATGGCATCAATATAAATACCGAGATACCATTCATCTAATGCGTCAGGAGAAATGCCTGCGAGTAATGCAAAATTGCCGGTAATCATTAAGCGTTGAATATGGTGTGCATAAGCAAAATCCAAACTCTGATTGATGGCATGTTTCATGCAATTCATATTAGTGTTGCCGGTCCAAAAATATTCGGGTAATTTCCTGTCGTGTTCAAAATAATTGAGCGTTGCAAACGCCGGCATTTGCGACCAATAGATACCACGCATATATTCGCGCCAGCCAATTATTTGGCGCACAAAACCTTCTATTTGTGCAATCGTTATCGTGATTTGATGTTGTTTCCAATAGGCAATCGCGTGTTGAACAATTTCTAAAGGCGCAAGTAGTTTTACATTCAAACAAAAAGACAAACGTGAATGATAAACCGACCACGATTTAACGCTCATCGCGTCTTCATAAATACCAAAATTGGGTAAGCTGTATTTCAAAAAATAATCCAATAAAATAAGTGCTTCTTCACGTGTCGTTGCCCAAATAAAATTACAAGGGTTGATTTTTCCAATCGTTTTTATGGATTGCCGCGTTATCAAGTCATACATTTCTGTCACATCTTTTTCAAACAGCAAAGGCTCTATCGGCAAATGCGCCGTTGGTAGTTTTTTTCTATTTTCGGCATCATAATTCCATTGACCTGTCAAGGGTTCGTTGCCTTCCATCAATATTTTGTAGCGTTTACGCATCATGCGATAAAAACTTTCCATTAAAAAAGTTTTTTTGCCGACAAAAAATTCGTCGAGTGCCGGACGGGTACTCATAAAATGTTCGGTATCTGAAACGCCGGTTGAAATGGGCAGCGATGCGCAAAAATTTTTCAATTGTTCATCTAAGCGATATTCATCAGGTAGTTGATATTCAAAATTCGTAATGGTATGTTCATCAATAAGTCGCGCTAAATTTTGAGTCAATGATTGTGTATTACGTGTATCATCTAATTTAATATAGATAACGTCGTGTCCCGCATCTTTCAAATAATTAGAAAACGCACGCATTGCCGTAAAAAATGCAATTATTTTTTGAACATGGTGCACCACATAATCGGTTTCTTGCCGGATTTCCATCATCACATACAAGACATCCGGATTAATATTTTTGTACCAACTGTGTTCGCGGTTGAGTTGATCTCCGAGAATGAGGCGCAACGTATCGGGCATAAGTAATGAATTGACAATTGACAATTGACAACGGAAAACGGACGAAAGACAACGGACAAATTATTATTAATCTTTTGTCCGTTATTCATTATCAATTGTCAACTGTCAACTGTCAATTATTATTATATTTTTTCTAAAAAGTACAGCGTTTCGTGCAAACTTTTGAGAAGTGAAACATTCTTCGGCGTTTCTAAATCTTTTGATACGACTTGAAAACCGGAAATCAAGACTTTACTATCTGCAAAGATTTGCGATAATTGATGAACATAGGTTTGCATCGACATTTTAAGTGGCGGATCATTCAAGAAAGTAAAAACAAAATCGGGTACGAATATGGAGAGGGCATCTTTGAGGTCGTTGAACACAATATCTTGTCCAAGATAAATAACGTGATGCTTTCGTATTTTTATGAGATAATATAAAAATAAAAAACTGAGTTCCTGTCGCTCACTTTGCGGCATAAAAACCATAAATTTTTTTGCGCTTGATCCGGTGTACATTTGCTCTTTCTCGATAGCACAAATAACTTTTTGGCGCAGCAATTGCCCGATAAAATTTTCTTGCACGGGCGAAACTGAGCCGGTAAAACGCATCAAATTCAATCGGTCTAAAAAAGGAAAAATAATTTGCATCATCACTTGCTCAAAACCAAGTTTATCAATATCTGCCGCAAGAATTTTACTGAATTGCGGTTCATCTAAATGAATCATTGCAATCGTTAAAGCATCTAATTGCGTATCGTGGTGTCCGTGCCGGATTTCAGAAAACTGTGTAACTTTACCCGAAATTTCATGTGCCGACATCTCGGCTATTTTCGATATTTTTATGCCGTTTTTATTGAGCAGCGCAATATTTAAAAGTTTTTTGAGATTATCGTCATCATAATAACGGATATTAGTTTTAGTCCGATTAGGTGCAATCAATTCATAACGCTGCTCCCATATACGTATGGTATGCGCTTTAATGCCCGAAAGTTTTTCTAAATCTGTTATCGAATAAATTGCCATCATTAAACAATGAACAATGAGTAATGAACAATGAATGATAGACAATGGATCATAGACAAATTACCTTTCCATTGTCTGTTGTCCATTGCCTATAATCTATTATTTATTATTCATTAATAGGAGTAACCCTGAAATACCTTTATAATTTTTAGGTTTTTCAAAGATATTTTCGCGCCAAATTTTAAATTTTTAGTGAAAATCGCTTTTAAGTGGACTATTTTGTAACAAATAAGCACTAAAAAAGTTTTAATTATTAGTGAAAGTTAGGGTTAAGAAAATTTTTCAATCAATAATAAAGAAAATTAGTATATTTTTGCTTGGATTTATCGGATAATAGACGATAGACTTACTGACAATGGATAATGGTAAAGTAATTTGTCTATTAACCATTGTCCGTTGTCGATTGTCCGTTGTCGATTAAAATACGTCTTTACAAAATAACATCATAATGTACCAACATCTTAGAGAAAAAGCTTTTAAAGTCTTACTAATCCCGATTTTAGTTTTTGTTTTCTCAAACGCACTTTCAGCACAAGACAGTTGCACCTATCGCTTGCGTCTGTATGACAGATATGGCGATGGTTGGGACGGCTCGTCCGTAAATTTGAAATTCGGCAACAACGCCGAACAATCGTTCACGCACGACGGCGCTCTTAATACGCCGAGTGACAGTATTCGTTTATATAATCTGCGCGTCCGCATCGGTGATTCTCTTTTCGTGCGTTACGACGCTCAAGGCGATTACCAAGTTGAAATAAAATATACTCTTTTCAATAACGCCGGCGAAGTCGTTTTCGCCGACGGTTTGAAACCCGCAAACGGCGTGGTGTTTAAATCCAAAGCAGCTTGTGTTTCGTGTGGTGCCGCGCTGAATTTGCAAGCAACACGCATCCGCAGTTACAATGCAACGATAAATTGGCAGCCGGCGATTGTCGGCACAAAAATAAATTACAGAATTGAATGGGATACAGCCGGTTTTAAACCGGGTCTCGGCAGAAATAAAATCGTTACGCCCGATACTTTTCAAATTATTCAAGGTTTATCGGAACTCACTAAATATGATGTTTATGTGCGGACGCTTTGCGGAACAAACGATTCAAGTAATTTAGTTGGTCCTCTAAATTTTAAATCCGATACAGCGTCTAATGTCGGTGTCGTAAAAATTTTAGCACCTATCAATCGTTGCGATTTGAATCTCGACACCGTAAAAATCATGATAAAAAATTACGGCGGTGCACCTCAAGCACTTATTCCGTTTAAATATAGTGTGAATGGGCAACCCATTAATGTAAATTATCCGACGGAAGGTCTATTTACGGGTAATGTATCTAAAGACAGTATTGTAACGGTAGCATTCAAAAATACTTATGATTTTTCTACTCCCGGCGAATATATCGTCGCAGCATGGACGGCATTGGATAGCGACAAAAATAAAGCGAATGATACCTTCCGATTGGCAGTTACACGACCGCGCAATATCAGCGCCTTTCCTTATGCTCAAAATTTTGAACAAACCAAAGATACTTGGTCTGTTTACGATACTATTGGAAAAACTTCTTGGGAATATGCCCAACCACAATATAATTTTATTCAAAATGCAGCTTCCGGTACAAAAGCATGGACAACCGGCGCGAAAACGAGTTATAACGACAACGATACGAGTTACATACTTTCGCCTTGTTATGATTTTTCTTCCATGACAACCGACCCGCGTATCAGTTTCGCCATTAATTTTTATTCCGAACCGCATTATGACGGTGCTTGGTTAGAAGGCAGTACGGACGGCGGAAAAACTTGGGCAAAAATCGGGAATCGCTTGAACGGTATTAATTGGTACAATGATTCTATCAGTCGCACCCGTTTTGAAATGTGGTCGGGTATTACACGCTTGGGTTGGCGCACGGCGCAAAATACTCTAACAGGTTTCGCCGGTAAATCGGTGTGTCGTTTGCGTTTCGGTTATCGTTCAGATGCTGCTTCAACGCCTTCGACTTCTTCTTACGACGGCGTTGCTATTGATAATATCTTGATTTCATCGCCGACTGCAATTGATATGGCTGTTGACAGCGTCGGGTTTGATTACATGAATACTTGTCGCATTACAGTTAAACTTACAAATTTAGGAACGAGTGCGCAATCGAAATTCATTGTAGGTTATAAATTGGGCAATAATTTGCCGGTGCTTGAAACGATAGATACAGTTGCGGTTGCTGCCGGTCAATCATTGACGTATAAATTTAAAACACAAGTCGGCAATTCTAAAACGGATATTCAACCTTTACTCGCTTTCATCAGTACGAGTGGAGACGGTTTTACGATTAATGATACACTGCCTTATCGTTTAACAGTTCCAAAAACAGTAAGCGCGAATACGGTTTATAATTTTGATAATTTAACCGCTCCGTCACAATGGATCGCAAGGAGAGCAGGTTTGCGCGTAGGAGGACACGGTAATCCGAACAGCAACGGTTTCTTGTATGCTGATATTTTTACTGATACGGTTATCAGTGGCAGAGATACAACTTTATATCCGTTTGCCAATTTATTTAGCATTACCACCGGAAAATTCGGAACAATTAGAGCCACCGACTCTTTGTATTACGATTATCGTTTCGTCAACGATGCGTCGCCTTATAACAGTTATACACCGCTCAGTTCCGATAAATTAGTTGTTGACGTGGCTTTGGCTTGCGATACGGTTTATACTACAATTGATACCGTCACGAAAAATAACCATAAACTTTCAGCACTCTATGCGACGCGAAAAGTTGCACTCGGTAGTTTTGCCGGACAAGTAATAAAAATAAGATTTACGGTGACGAGCGGTATCAAAACTTTTGCCGGTTATTTCTTTGATTTAGATAACATCACTTATAAAAGTATTTGCCCGGCAGATTTTGCTACAACTAATTCTGTGAAAAACAGTGACGCAACTAAAACAACCGGTAGCATAAAAGTTACGCCGACACGCGGACTTGCACCTTATACTTTTGCATGGAGTAACGGTGCCGGTACGGATTCGCTGTCGAGTCTCGCCGCCGGTAATTATAGCGTTACCATCACTGATAAAAATGGTTGTATTGATGTGCAAACTTTTACTGTAAGCAGTGCCACATCTGTAACGGATATTACATCGCCTTTCGGACATATCACTGTTGCACCGAATCCGACAACCGACCACGCGACTTTGCAAGTTGAATTAAGTAAAACTTTGGATTTACGCGTTCAAGTGATGAATATTATGGGACAAGTTTTGATTCAAGAAAATCGCTCGCACACTACCAACGAAACTTTTGATATGGATTTGAGCGATAAAGCCGCCGGCATTTATTTTATTCGCTTGGAAGCCGATCAACACGTTCAAGTATTGCGTATTGTAAAACAGTAATTCAATTTTAGATTTTGGATTTGCGATGGGTTTTATTGGTTTCTAAATTAGAGTTTGTAGAATTAAATAAATTTTATAAATCGTAAATCCAAAATCGTAAATTTAAAATTGTAAATCGTAAATATTAAAAAGTTTATTTTTGCATAAATGACAAGGATACGAAACGTAAGTACGTGACAAAAACTATTTGGAGATCGAATTTTTGCGAAGTAAAAACAGCCCGAAAATTGTCTAATCGGCTTTTAATTATTATCAAATAATTTTTGTCACTTGCTTAAATACAAATAACAAAATTAAAAAGATTAAGACGCGATGAACAATCGCGTCTTATTTTTTTTATAACTTTGTGAAACTTTTTTTGAATGAAAATGATGCTTCAACTTTCTAAAAAGATTCATCATTTATTGTTCATCATAAAAATAATTATGCTTAGAATAGACCCGAAAACAACAGCACCCTTAGATACTTATCAATACCTCACCGGAGCAATTGCACCTCGACCGATTGCTTTCGTCAGTACGATGGATGAAACCGGTGTGAGCAATTTAGCACCATTTAGTTTTTTTAACGCTATTAGTCCGAACCCGTTGACAATTGCTTTTTCAATTGCGCGACGGGTGCGGATGAATGAAGAAAAGGATACGTTCTATAACCTCGAAGCGACAAAACAATGCGTCGTCAACGTGGTATCGCACGAAATTGTTGGACAAATGGCAGTAACGGCATTAAATTTTCCGCGCGGTGCAAGCGAATTTGAAAAATCAGGTTTAACACCACTTGCATCAGAATTAGTGAAACCTTATCGTGTAGC
Organism: Saprospiraceae bacterium; assembly: GCA_043732145.1. Taxonomy (GTDB): domain Bacteria; phylum Bacteroidota; class Bacteroidia; order Chitinophagales; family Saprospiraceae; genus JAAFJT01. The sequence continues at coordinate 237 of JAYTIA010000712.1, read as the reverse complement.
AGAATCGCCGGTGCAAATGGAGTGTGTAGTCGAAAAAATAATTCCGTTGAGTGACGATAACGGTGTAGTAACATCGCAACATATTATTTGTCGCGTCTTACTGATGCACATCGACGAAAATATTATAAATCCGCTCAATCATCGAATTGACCCATACAAAATAGATTTAGTCGGCAGACTCGGACGTTTTTGGTACACACGAGCATCGGGCGACTCGCTTTTTGAAATTGACAGACC
>JAYTIA010000711.1:0-2850 GCA_043732145.1 Saprospiraceae bacterium | reverse complement strand
AAAAATTTGAGCGAAATTGATTTTTCATTACCGACAGCTATTATTATGGGTTCGGAAGATGAAGGCGTGAACTTAGCGTGGTTGCGTCGTGCCGACGAAATTTTTATTATTCCGCAAGTCGGTAAAACGGATTCTTTGAATGTGTCGGTCGCTACAGGTATTATTTTGTACGAAGCGCAGCGACAACGGTTAGGTAATTCGTTAATCGGTTAAAGTTTTGCATGCTTCTAAAACATTGCTAAACCTAAAGCAAGACCAAAGATAGCTACGATGACACCGATTGTATATGCGCCGATAATAAAAATAAAAAATTTTAAACTCGTTTTGAGCCAACCTTGTTTATAAAATTGTTTCATCGCCCACCACAAACCTATCGGAATTGAGAGTATATAAAGAGTAGTAAAAATATACGAAAGTGTTTTATATTTTGAACTTTCCGTGCCGGATGCGCCCGCTATTTTCTCAATCAGCATTGGCAAACCCAAATAAACGATACTTATAATAAAAAAGAAACATAGGAAGTGCATCAAAAACAGAAAATGTTCTATCAAAAATTTATGTCTGCGAATGTAAAGAAATTTTAAAAAGAAAGCTATAGGTAACATCGAAGCTAAAATTATCCACAATGATTTTGAAAGGAGGTAATGAATAATATCACCACCCGATTTTAAAAAATGTGCCGTTTGTCGAACAAAAAGTTTTGAAATAAAACCTTCAACATGATATTTTTCCAGAAGCTCTTCATCTTTAAAGTTGTATATATCCGCTTCACTTACTCTATAGCTTTTATGGTTTTTATTAAAAAATTCGGTAAATAGATTAATACTATCACTTTTAAGGATGTTTTTGCTATCATCCTTAAAATTGATAGCTACTAAGTCTTGTTGGTTTTTTTTCAATTTAACAATACTATCGGTATAATACTTCGCTAATTTTTCTGCTGCGTCGTTTGAGATGTCTTTTTCATCTGCAATACTTTCTATAATTTCAACACTGTCTTTTTCAAATCTTTTTATGATTGAATCACGCTGAACTGGCGTTAATTTATTATTTGCAATATTGCGAACTTCTTTTAATTTTCTTAGAGAAGTACTATAGTCATTTACAATTTGAACGTCAGCTTTAGCATTGTATTTAAAGTAGGCTTTTTTGATGACCGAATCGGCAAAAATTTTTATGTCGGGTTGCTTTTGATAAATATCGAAAGTTTTATTAATGGAATCCGATGTGCCTAAAATCTGTTTAACTAAAAAGTGGGTTTTTATTTGCTCAAATTTTGTTTGAAGTTTTTCTTCACTTTCATGTAATTTCGATGAAATTAAAACAAAAAACAACCCGCCTAAAACAAAAAATAATTGTAACGGAGCCGCATAACTTTTATGCCGCCCTTTAAAAAATTCTTCGGTTAGTTTTCCCGGAATAAAAACATAGCGGAGTGTTGTGATTAATTTGCCGTCGAGATGAAATACACCTTCAAAAAATTCGGATACTAAATGCCCGAACGATGTTTTACCGTCCGTTGGGTGTTGTCCGCAATTCGGACAAAATTTATAATGTTCCGCGAGTTCGTGACCGCAATTTAAACAATTCGGATAATGGTGTTTATGGTGGTGCATCTATATATTAATGAACAAGGAACAATAAATAATGAACAATGCAAAACTAAAAATTAATCACCAATCACCAATAAACCAATTACAAATCACCCAAAACTTTTTCTACTTCATCAATCATTTCGTCCGTAATATGCAAATGCGTGACAAACCGAACGGTGTTCGGTCCAAAAAGCGCGGCGGCGATATTATGTGCTTTAAGTTTTTCTAAAAAAATACTGCCCGTTATTGGTGGAACGACATCGAAAATCACAATGTTGGTTTTCACCGGACGAATATTTGTCACGTAAGACAGTTTTTCTAAAATTTTACCGAGACGTTTTGCGCGATTATTATCTTCTTTCAATCTTTCCGTATTGTTTTCAAGCGCGTAAATGCCCGCAGCAGCCAAATAACCGGCTTGACGCATGCCACCGCCGAATGCTTTTCTGAAACGTCGCGCTTTGGCGATAAAATCTTTTTTTCCAATGAGGAGAGAACCAACAGGCGCACCGAGACCTTTCGATAAGCAAATACTGATTGAGTCGAAATTTTTTCCCCATGCTTCCGGTGTTTCCCCGGTTTCGGCTAATGCGTTGAATAAACGCGCACCATCGAGATGCAACGCTAAGCCGTGGACTTTACATAATTCGGCAATCGGTTCCACTTGTTTGAGTGTATAAAAATTACCGCCGGCATGATTGATTGTATTTTCTAAAACAACCAATCGCGTACGCGGCAACCAATCGTAGTGCGGTTTTATCGCCGCTTCAATCATCGATGCAGTGAGAATACCGTCTTGTCCATGCAAAAGTTCCATAGATACGCCACTTAAAAGGGAATAGACACCAACTTCCGATTTATAAATATGACTTTTAATGTCGCAAATAATTTCTTCGAGCGGTTGCGTGTGTGTTTTTATCGCCAGTTGATTCGTCATCGTACCACTCGGGCAAAACAACGCGGCTTCCATACCGAATTTTTCCGCACCTAATTTTTCAAGGGCGTTCACAGTCGGGTCATCACCAAAAACATCGTCGCCTACTTCCGCGCTGAACATAGCGGCGAGCATCGGGGGTGTCGGTTTTGTAACGGTATCGGAAATTAAATTGATAAACATGTTAGATGATTTTCGATTTTGAATTTTGGATTTTCGATTTGAAAAATAAAATGCGCAAAATATTTTTTTCCTTTTCAAAAAAAAGATTTTCAAAAAAAAGATTTTCAAAAAAAAGATTTTCAAAAAAAAGATTTTCAA
>JAYTIA010000710.1:0-7539 GCA_043732145.1 Saprospiraceae bacterium | reverse complement strand
TTTTTACTGGTGCATTAAAAGTTGCTTCGTCTAATTGCGAAAAGCGTTCGGCAAAAAGTTTGTTCGCCCATTCATTATATTTTGCTAAATCTAGAAGTAGTGACTTCATACTTACGATTTTGGATTTTGGATTGTAATTCCTATTTATAATAATCAACGAATCAACGAACCCGTGAATTTCATCGCCCAAAGTTATAATTCTTAATTCTTAATTCTTAATTACTAATTCTCTTAATTCTTAATTATTTTAATTAACTGCAAAAGCATTCCAATCGCTGCAAGAAAATATTATTTTTTTCTTTTTTAGGTGAGAAACGATTTATTTAGTACGAACTTTGTGATTGCTTAATTCACTGAAAACTGAAAATTAAATAAGTATGTCTAAAATTCAAGTCTCATCGGAAATCGGGAATTTAAAACGCGTCATTGTTCACCGTCCGGACGAAGGCATTGCACGTATTTCGCCGCGTCGCGCTGAAGAATTACTTTTCGATGATATTGTGCATCTGCCGCAAATGCAAAAAGAACATGACATATTTACAGATATTTTAGCGGCATTTTTAGGGCGAGAAAATGTTTTAGAATCGCGTCAACTGTTGGCAGAATCGTTAGCTGTGAATGATGATAAAAAAATGGAGATGATAAAAAATATCATCGAATACGAAGAATTGCCGCAAAGTTACGTATCGCTTTTTACTGATTTGAGTAATGGTGAGTTGGCAGAAACTTTAATTACAGGACATCTAAAAAACGCGTCGCATATTCTATTTGACCCCATTCCGAATTTTATATTTACACGCGATATTGCCGTTACCGTGAACGACCATATTTTAATTTTGAAAGCGAACAAACTAGCGCGGTTCAGAGAAAATTTTTTGGCGCGTTTTATTTTTTTAGAACATCCGATTTTTAAAGAAACTCGCGACAACAACTGTATTATCAATTTGAATTTAGTAGATAATTTCCCGCCGTCAAAAAAAGGAGAAAGTATCAGCATTGAAGGCGGCGATTGTATGATAATTAACAAAGATTATCTGCTTATCGGGTCTTCTGAACGCACAAATGGTTATACGATTAGACAATTAGCAAAAGTGCTTTTTGAAAAAGGTGTTGTAAAAAACGTTGTGCAAATTAATATTCCTGCTGACCGTGCTTGTATGCACATTGATACAGTTTTTACTTTCATCAATCACAATCACATAACCGCTTTCAAACCGATTGTCATTGACGGCTTGAGTTCAAACGTGGAAGTACATCGCTCGAATGGAAAAAATACTTTTTATGCGTCGGTCAAAGATTTTATTCGCGCCGAAATTAATTCTAAAATGAAATTTATTTTAAGCGGTGACGGCGAATCGCCGTATCAGGAACGCGAACAATGGACGGACGGTTGCAATTTGGTGGCGATAAAACCGGGGGTAGCACTCACCTATGACAGAAATCCGAAAACGGAAGAAGCGTTTAAAGATTACGGTTACAGAATAATGCACGCCCGCGAATTTTTGGATAAAATTAAATCCGGCGAAATAAATCCTGATTTGGTAGAAAATACAATTATCACTTTGCCTTCCAATGAACTCTCACGCGCACGGGGCGGCTCGCATTGCATGACTTGCCCGATTGAAAGGGCATAAAGCGATTTTGGATTTTAGATTTTATATTTAGAAGATCTAAAAGCTCGACATCTGTCAGCGAGGGATCAAGACCATCGAAGCAAACAAAAGATAATTAATTTTTAAAAAAAAACTCGATAATTATTTGTTGAATTAAATAATCTAAGTACTTTCGATACGTATATTACAAAAAATTCAAAACAAAAATTAATTCATCTTTTAACCGACTTTTTTTATGACAAATTTAGACAGTAATTATATTGACCCAGCAAACGTTTCGCCCCGACCAACCGGTATGAAATGGGGATTTATTTTGGGTTGCGCGACTGCAACTCTTAGTGTTTTGTACAATTTAACCGGTATGATAGATTATACGGGAACAAAAAGTAATTTACTGCCGACATTGGTAAATATGCTTGTTTTTGCCGGTTGTTTTTTTATGGCAGTAAAAGAACACCGCGATAATGATTTGGGCGGATACATTACAATCGGTAGAAGTCTTGGTGTAAGTTTCTGGACGGCATTAATTGCGGGTATTATTGGTGCACTAACCATGTTTCTTATTATAAAGTTTATGATGCCTGATTTCAAAGAAAAAATTATGGAATCTGCGATGACACAGGCAGAAAACAAAGGGCAAGACCCGGAAAAGGTAAAAAAAGGTTTAGATATGATGGGATTTATGTTCAATCCGGCAATGATGTCATTGATGGCACTATTGGGTAGTTTGTTGTACGGGCTTATTTTCGGTTTAATCAATGGTTTGATTTTGAAAAAAGATTCACCCAGAGCATTTTAAAGGATGAGAAATAAATAGAATCTGTTAGCAGACTGTATTTGTTTCTCATCCTTTAGATAGAAAAATTACGAATTACGAAGTATAAAGCAAAATTCGGAATTCGTAATTTTCAAGAGTGCTTATATTTCCTAATGGCCTCGGTCAATTTCGGCACAACTTGAAATAAATCGCCGACGACACCGTAATCAGCTGCTTTGAAAAATGGTGCTTCCGGATCGTTATTAATGACGACAATCACTTTACTGTTGTTTACGCCCGCAAGATGTTGAATCGCACCGCTGATGCCGCACGCAACATATAAATTCGGGCGAATCGCCACGCCTGTTTGTCCGACGTGTTCGTAATGCGGTCGCCAATGAGCATCTGCTACCGGACGACTGCAAGCCGTAGTTGCACCTAATGCACCGGCTAAATCTTCAATGATACCCCAATTAGCCGAATCTTTCATGCCGCGACCTGCCGACACAACTAATTCTGCTTCCGGCAACGGCACAATACCTTCCGTTGTTTTCACCGCTTTTACATGCACACGAGATACCGGTACTTCAATGTTGAAAGGTTGAACAGTTACGCCGGTACCCATTTTTTCAGGTACAATTGCATTTCCGGTGACACTGATGACTTTATTGGCTGATGTAATTTCATAATCGGCAATCGCTTTTCCGGAAAAAACAGATTTTTTAACTTTGAACACACTGCCTTCGATAGTCGGCAATGCTGTTGCACCGGAAACTAATCCGGCATTCATCCGAACTGCCACGCGACCTGCAAGCGATTTCCCGGTTGAAGAATTGCTCAAAACGACAACGTTTGCTCCGGCAAATTGTGCAATTGAAATAATTGTATGTGCGTAAGTTTGCGAATCAAAATCACCGAGACTTTCTACGGTAAAAACTTTTGCTGCACCGTACTCACCGAGACTGCCGGCGTTTTCGACTTTACCGAGCGTGAGTGCGCAACATTCTACGCCCAACATATCGGCTAATTTTTTTCCATAAGTAACTGTTTCAAGTGCCGCTTTTTTAAAATGCCCGGCATGGCTTTCTGCATATATTAATACTGACATAATGATTTTAGATTTTGAATTTTAGATTTACCGTTTTGAATTTTAAATTTTAGTTTATGAAATTGTAAATCCAAAATCTAAAATCCAAAATCCAAAACCGTTAAATTACTTTCGCTTCTTCATGCAACAAACGCACGAGTTCATCCATATTATCCGCAGCAATATATTTTACACCGGATTTTGCTTTCGGTAAAGTGAATTGCGCCACGTGAACCGGATTGACAAAAGGTTGCGGTGCAATCACTTGAATCGGTTTTGATTTTGCTTTCATAATACCCATCATACTCGCAATGCGTTGTTCTGCCATGCCTTTCGATGCACTCACGACGAACGGTGTTTCAAGTTCTACTTCTTCTACACCGCCTTCGATGTCGCGTTCAAGAGTTGCAATATTGCCCGACATTTCTAATTTTGATGCGTAGGAAATAAATGGCACGTTCATGTATTCGGCAATCATTGCACCGACTTCCGAACCGTTATAATCAATTGTTTCTTTTCCGGTAAAAATAATATCGTATTTGTTTGTCCGAGCGTGTTCAGCAATTTGAAATGCCGTGAACATCGCACTCACCGGTTGCGCATCAATACGCACACCGTCGTTGGCATCGAGTGCCAAACCTTTTCGCATTACCGGTTCAACATCTGCACCGCCGACGCAAATAAGTGTGACAGTGCCGCTTGTGGCTTTCGCTAAATCTAAAGCACGAACAAGTGCGTACCACTCGTCATAAGGATTCATAATGAAATTTACTCCCGCGCTGTTAAACTCTTTATTATCGGCATCGAAAGAAATTTTTGCCGTCGTTTCAGGCGTTTTACTCACACACACTAATATTTTCATATTATCGCTTTATTCGAAATAATTTTTTAGTAGGTAAAAATAAAGGGTTGAATTTGTATTACCAAATTGGTGGCAAAATTAGTCATAAAAAAGTTTTCACGAAATATTTTTTAAAATAATTTGGCGAAGATTCGCCATTTATTTTAAAAACAAAAACGTCCCGATATGATAAACATACCGGAACGCAGCATCAAAAAAACAGCAGGATTCTAATCAACAAGAAAACTCTAAAAGTCTTTAACTCTTAAATTATTTTTTAAAACTGACTGATACGACGAATGACTTTGTACAAGCGTGTATAGTCGTTTACTTCTTCTACAAACGGATCGTGTTCCAGGTAATTAGCGGAAACTAATTTTAATTGCACCACACGCCCTGTTTTATTTTTTATCGGCTGAATATATTTCACCCACACCGAACCGTTATTACGCACTGCACATAAATCGTTTTCACGAATTTCTTGTACACTGTTTATTTCTCGGCACACGACTATATCGTGGTTATTAATCACCGGCTCCATTGAATTACCATTGACAGGAAAAGCTACAAGATTGCCGCCGGAAATACCCGGAAGTGAAAACGAAGTGGAAGTTTCTCGTGCGAAACTATCTAAGCCCGCAGTCGCACCGGCAAATGCTTCGATAGATGTGAAGAGTATATTGCCGCCTTTAATTTCGCCGGAAATATACATATCCATTAAAGCACCTTCAGGCGTATCTGTATCGAAAGGCGAGCCGACACCTTCTATCATATATGTTTCATTAATACCGTAAGCGCGACAGAAAGTGCGCGCTTGATTGTAGTCAATTACCCGTTTGTTACCATCGTCAATGTAAGCACGAATGATATGTCCATAAGTGCCGTTACCTAAAACTTTTTCGGCAACGTCACCAATACCTTTTCCGTTTCTGTCGTTTTTAATGATAGTATTTTTTTCTTGCAGCATTTTAAAAACCTTGACGAAACGCTTATTAAGTTCTATTCTGTCTTCGCGAATCATGACATATTTTTTTAGTTGTGATTGAAAAAATTCTTTTGTTTTAAAAATGTTTTCTTGTTTATTTTTATTGACAACACAAAGTTAGAACAATTATTTTTTTAAAACAAATTATTTTAAAATTTTTTGTTAATTATTTTTTATTTTTGTTTTAAAAGCAGAGTTTATCAATTTTTTTGAGTTAAATATTTTCTAAACAAAATGTTTTAAACACTTTGTATATAATAAGTGTTTAATTACAATGCGCAGTTATCTATTCAAAACTTGTTACTTTACGTAAAAATAGATGAATAAAACACCGGTTAGTTTACTTTGGTTTAAACGCGATATACGTATATACGATCATGAACCGTTGCAAAAAGCGATTCAAACGGGTTTACCGTTGCTTATTTTTTATGCATTTGAACCCGAATTAATTAATTATCCGGATTGGGATATACGTCACGGACGTTTTATTTATCAATCGCTATCGGATTTACGGCAACGCTATCCAAACATAAATATTCATGTACTTTATGGCGATATAGAAACTATATTGCTTGAGATCCGAAAAGATTTTACAATAAAATATCTTTTCAGTTATGAAGAAACCGGCACGAAAGCATCATTCGATAGAGATAAACGCGTAAAAAAATATTGCTTAAAAGAACAAATTATTTGGGATGAAACCCAGACAAACGCGGTCATTCGAGGTGCAAAAAACAGAAAGGATTGGGATAAGGCTTGGAACAAACAAATGTTTGCGCCGATTGTGTATCCGGATATTAAAAACGCAGTGACACTTATTTATGATTCGCCCGCACAATTCAGATTACCGGAAAAATTTGAACAAGATTTAGCTGCCATAAATCCGTTGTTTCAACTCGGCGGCGAAACGCGTGCGATCGAAGTTTTGCGAGATTTTTTAATGCGCCGTTATGTCGGATATAATAAAGGTATTTCTAAACCGGAATTGGCACAAACGACTTGCAGTCGCTTATCACCTTATTTGACATTTGGTAATTTGAGTGTGCGTCAAGTCATTCACGCAGTTGAAAAAAAACGCGCGAAGGATAATGTGATTGAAAAACCTATGAATGCTTTTGTTTCGCGCTTGAATTGGCATTGTCATTTTATACAAAAATTTGAGAGTGAATGTCGCATGGAATTTGAAAACGTTAATCACGGTTTCGATTTGCTGCCCAAAACATTTAATGCAGATTATATTACGGCTTGGCAAACCGGCAATACCGGCTTTCCGCTTGTGGATGCTTCAATGCGCAGCGTTTGTGCTACGGGTTATTTGAATTTCAGAATGCGTGCCATGTTGGTTTCTTTTTTAACTAACACGCTTTGGCAACCTTGGCAAGCAGGTATTTATCATTTAGCCAAACAGTTTTTGGATTATGAACCCGGCATACATATTCCGCAATTTCAAATGCAAGCCGGCGTGACGGGTATTAATACGATTCGAATTTATAATCCGATAAAAAACAGTATAGAACATGATCCGAAAGCAGTTTTTATAAAAAAATGGGTGCCGGAATTAGCGCATTTGCCGCTCGCATTTATTTATGAACCATGGAAGATGTCGGATTTAGAACAAATTTTCTATAATTTTTCACTCGGAAAAAACTATCCGCATCCTATCGTTGATTTGGAACAAGGCAACAAAATAGCCGGTGAAAAAATGTGGCACCACCGCGAACATCCGGCAGTACTCAATGATAACGATCGCATCTTAGCGAAACATACTTTCAGAAAAACAAGAAAAGACACGATAATTGCTAATTTTCAAGAAAATAATGTTGTTTAATTATCGAATGATTATTTGAACATTTACAATTTTTTTGAAAGGATCTCATCAAAATATTAAACATATTGATATTGATACGGATAGAGAGTTCCTACATTTATGCAGTAATAGATTAAATGCTTTGGCAAATTTTACGGCTAAACTATTATTAAATTCAAAATCAAAACACCAATTAAACCGCAAAAACTTACAATGGTCTCCATAGCTGTCCATGAACGAAAAGTATCTTTTAAACTTAGACCAAAATATTCTTTGAACATCCAAAAACCGGTTTCGTTGACGTGACTGAATGCTAAACTGCCGGCACCAATCGCCAAAACCATTAATTCCGGTGAGATATGTGGGTTTAAAGCTACCATCGGTTGTAAAATACCGGCTGCAGTTAAACCTGCAACAGTTGATGAACCGATTATAACACGCAAACTCGC
>JAYTIA010000709.1:0-2856 GCA_043732145.1 Saprospiraceae bacterium | reverse complement strand
CGATAAAATTCATCGTCCCGATATTTTAAGTTTTGAAGAACAAACGCAGTATAAAGTTAAACTCGGTGCTCAATATCCGAAAGCGATGATAGCTACAGAGAAATGGCAATCTTATTAACGATAACTATTCAATAGGTGTCTAATTACACAGTTCAACACTACTGATGAATCTTTTAATGACGCGCAATTTATGTGAATAAATCTTGCGCTCTTCATTATAAATCCCGTTGTGATCAATTGTATCAATACGCACTTGACCGGAGGCATGAATAATTTTTCCATCGCCGAGCAAAATGCCGACGTGAATGATGTTGCCTTTGTCGTTATCAAAAAAAGCTAAATCTGCCGGTTGCACTTGTTCCAAAAAATCAATCGTTTCGCCATGTTCGACTTGTTGTGACGCATCACGCGGTAATTTTATGCCGGACATTTTGAAAACTATTTGCGTAAATCCGGAGCAATCAATCCCGAACGGTGTGCGTCCACCCCACAAATACGGCGCAAATAAATAACGTCGTGCGAGTTTGATAATGCGTTCCGATGTTTGCAAAACCGCCGGCGATTGAGACTCAATGGTTATCGCTTGTCCGTTAAATGTATATTTTTTTCCGGCGAGCTGCACAGTTACGCCGTCAAATTTCGGCAACGTAGCACCCATCGTTATTGTCAAAAAATAATCGCCGTTAGTGATGTTTGAAACCATATCGAGACAATAAGCATGATGTCCGGCATGATAATTCTTCTCTTCTTTTGCAGTGATATGTGACACTTGACGCATATCAATCCAACCTTCATAATTATCATAATCGGTGACAATGCGGCACCAGTTTTTTTTGCCTTTTGCGAGTTCAACAATTGTAACCAATTCGCCGAAAAGTAATTGCGTGATGATTTCCGATTTATCGGAAGCCTCTAAACGCACAGGAACGATACTTAAATGACAAATTGCGGGTTGTTTCATCTTTTATCCAATTAACCAAAATAAAGAGCGTCAAAAATAATAAGACTTGTGCATTATCCGTTAATTTATTTTAGTTGGTCAGTTGACTAGTCAGATAGCCAGTTGGTGCGGTTAGTCTTAAAATTTATGATCAACCGACTAATTGACCAAACGACTAACCAACTATACGACTATACGACCAATAACCATTTCCATGCAAAGACCTTTTCAATTAGTAGCAATTTTATTATTCTATTTTATAGCCGGTGGTTTATTCGCCCAAGATCGGCAATTCACACAATTTTATGCGTCGCCTTTGTTATTGAATCCGGCTCTTACCGGTAATTTCGACGGTAAATATCGTGTCGGTGCTATTTATCGCGATCAATGGCGCGGTATTCTTGAACAACCCTATCAGAGTTTTGCTTTTGGTGGTGATTTGCGCATTGAACCTTTCAAAACAAATTTTAATAAAGATAGACTCGGCGTAGGTTTACAATTGAACAGAGATATTGTTAACGGTATTGATTTCAGCACGACGCAAATTGCGTTGTCGGGTGCTTATCATAAATCGTTGAACTTAAATAATACGCAGTATTTATCGGTGGGTTTACAAGCGGGATTAAACCAGAGAAATATTAATTACGAAACTTTATCGCTGCAAGATCAATGGAACGGGATTGATGGTTACACGTTTCCGACACATGAAAAATTGCCGGACAACAATTTTTCTTATACAGATTTTGCACTCGGCATAAATTATACAATTTCTTCGGATAAAAACTCGGCATTTTTTGCCGGTGCGGCTATTCACCATTTTAACCGGCCGAATATTTCTTTTTATCAATCGCCTACTATACCGCCCAATTATTTGTTTCCGCGTTATACGGCACACATTGCCGGACAATTTCCGATCAATCATGAAAATACTTTCTCGATGTCGCCACGTTTGTTAATTGATGTACAAGGACCGCACATCACAGGCAATGTCGGTACAAATTTTAAAATTCAGATTGATAAAACTTACGGGACGGCGTTACATTTCGGCAGTTGGGCGCGTCCCGTTAAAAATGCCGGCGATTATACGATTGATGCGGTAGTGTTTATGGTCGGTTTAGAATATAATAATATCCTATTCGGCGGCAGTTACGATTTGAATTTACCGCATCTTAAAAAATACAACGGTGTTCAAAATGTTTTTGAAATTTCTATCATCTATCTGGGTGATTACGAAAATCAAGAATTGCTTTGTCCTACATTTTAATTTGGTGATTGGTTAATTGGTTAATTGGTTAATTGGTTTTTAAAATTGAAATTTTTTTTTGAAATTTTTTTTTCGCGCAAAAAATTTTTTGAAAATTTTTTTGAAAACATTTTTCGTTTTCAATTTTTGAAAATAAAAAAGCGATGTCGAGTTGGGTTAAGACACCTAATCCTGCATCGCTTTTTTTTTCTGCACACGCACAATCTTTAAAAAAAAACAAACGCTCGTTTCGATCTATGACCGAAATGTACTATTTTCATGTCTCCGAAATGAACGTTTTGTTTTTTTATTTTAAAATTACATCTTGTGCGAGTGGGATTAAATACAATCTATGAAATTTCTATTATTTTTTGCAAATCGCCAAGATCAATCCTTTCAAAAATTTTGGGAATGAGTGCTTTTAAAGTTTCTCTTCGGTTGTCGAACGCGCAGAGAACAAAAATAGTAATTTCTAATTTTTGCAGATTTTGTTGATAGGGTAAATTTCTGTCCACGGTAATAAAAATATCAAAAGCATCGTCGGTCATTAATTTAAGAAGTTCTCCATTTTTCTTACCCAACCATGCTTTGTCTTTAACAGTAAAGACATCGTGACTTTCATGAAAATCGTATTTAAGTTTGCGAGGTAAACTTTCGTCAAGCAAAATTTTCA
>JAYTIA010000708.1:0-2862 GCA_043732145.1 Saprospiraceae bacterium | reverse complement strand
AACCGATTAACTGACTAATAGCTGCTAAGTACTATATTTTTTTTCGGACAAAAAAATTTTCGAGAATTAAATTCGTATTATAGGACTTATTTTTACTTCTAAATTCTTTTTAATGAACTTTGTCCGGCTATTTTTTTATTTTTTATTTTTTATTTTCGATTTTTTAATATCAAGTTGCAGTAAGCGTGATGTTCGGACATATTATTTTCCACTCGAACAATTGCAAATGAAACCGAAAATTTATGTGTATAAATGCACCGGTCGCGACACGAGTTTTAATTTGTATTGGTCGTATCAAACACAAATTCAGAGTGATTCGGTGTTTTTTGTCGGACAATGTTTTTCGCCGTCGTTTGAAAAATTGTTGGTGAGTATGGAATCGCGTCAATATAACGGGATGCTTTTGAAAGATTTAGAGTATTACGGCACGGATAGTACCGGCAAATCTGTTACAAAAAAAGTAAACATTCGCGCCGGTGCCGCTTTTCCGTTTGAAGTAACTGATTCTACCGGCGTGTTTGTTAGTAATTATGAAATTACCGACCCTAAAGATGCCGGACACATCACTACTATTACACGTAATCGCCGTTTTTTGCGCGATACGACGGTTCAATTCGAGGGAAAAAAAATGCCTGCAATTATTTTTGGTTTGAAAGAAGAGCAAGTCGAACATGACAATAAACGCGGCGGTTGGCAACATATTTTTAATATAGAAGAGGTGTATGCGCAAAATATCGGTTTGTTTTCTACTAAAAGATTTATCAGCGACAGCGAAACGTTTTTGATGCAACTCGAAAAAATAATTACGTTGGAAGAATTTGAGAAAATTAAGAATTAAGAATTACGAATTAAAAAATCGCGCAAGAAAGTAACTTTCTCTCTTGCGTGATTTTTTAATTCGTAATCCTTAATTCTTAATTAGCGATGTATTTGTAAATAACCGGTATATCGCTGTTGCGTATTGTCGGGTTTATTAATGGTGAGCGAATAGAAGTAAGTACCGTCCGGTAACATTTTATGGCACCATGAACCGTTCCAACCGTTTGCATTGGTGTATCCTTTTCTGTTATACACTTCGGTTCCCCAGCGATTAAAAATTACTACTTGATTGTCCGGAAATTTATCTATGCCGGCAATATGCAGCATTTCATTAGATTGATCACCATTCGGACTGATGGCGTTGAAGACGACGATACTGTCTCCTTCATCAACCGTAATGAAAACCCACGCGCTATCGCAACCGAAACGATTACAGATGGCGTATTGAAACGAATCTCTGCCGAAATAATTTTTATTCGGTACATAAGTAAAGCCGCCTAAACCGTTTGCCATCGCCAAGCCGTTTTTCGGAATGACGGTCGGCGATGGTTGTAATGTGCCGCCACGCAAAGTATCGTTGTTCAACACCGGAATATCAATTGTTTTATTTACAAAAGTTGTCAACAAATCGTTTTTTGCACGCGGAAATGAATCGCGATTGCCGAGTGTCGAGCAACTCATATTGACATAAACCGGTGCTGTGCTGCAGCCGAAGCGGTTACAAATCTCATAAGTAAACGTATCGCGTCCGCAGAAAATAGTATCTGTGGATTGATATTTCACGCGGTGCAGAGAATCAAATGCAACGGTAGCGTGTTTCGGATTCGATTTTATTCGGAAAGTATCCGAACCTCGAACCGAATCATTGGCTATGACATTAATAAGTACGGCTACGCCTTTGTTCGTTGTTGCCGAATCTATATTCGCCAAAGGTGCTTGCGTCGGATTAATCGCATCGCAAAGTACACGAATTTTTACGACAGCAATGGAACAGCCGTTTTTATTACAAATTCGATATTTCAAAGAATCTGTAAAACCGCATGAGTCCGGCGTATATGTAATTATATTATCGCTGCCCAAAGTTGCCGTACCAAGTATCGGACTTGAAATTATTTTAATCGAATCGAGTGTACCGTTCAGTATGTCGTTGTTCAATATTAATATTCGAATCGGTGTGTTTTTACGCGTCGTCACACTATCGGCATTGGCAATCGGCAACAATAACGTGGTATCGCAAGCGATATTAAAATAAACAAAAGCCGTATCGGACAGCAAATCGGTATTAGTGATGCGATACGTCATAGTGTCTTTTCCACAATAACCCGGTGTCGGTACATAAAGCATCGAGTCTGTTCCGATGAAGCCGATCGTACCGTGTGTCGGCGCTTTTACAACGCTCATACCTGCCAAAGTGCCGTTGACGTTATCGTTCGCCGTCGGTTTAAAACGTACCGGCTTATTCATTTTCGTGTTGACAGTATCGTTCACTGCCACCGGTTTTTTCGGTGTAGGCGTTATTGTGTCGCAATTGACGGTGATAAAGACGAAAGCAGAATCGCACAAGTTTTTATCGTTACACACTTTATATTGGAATGTATCAAGACCGCAATAATTTAAATTCGGCGAGTATGTAATAGAATCCGTTCCGACAAAAGCAATCGCACCGTGTTTCGGAGCAGAAACCGTACTTAATCCGGCAAGTGCGCCGTTCAAAATATCATTCATCAAAGGTTTGATGCCAATAGATTTATTTTTCAATGTAACGTAAGCATCATTTCCGGCGATCGGCTTGAGTGTATCTACACAATTAATTTTAATGTAGATATTCGCCGTATCGCACAAGTTGCTGTTGTTGCAAACTAAATATTGAAGCGTATCATTGCCACAATAATCGTGCAATGGCACATAAATCAATGAATCAGGTGATGAACCGAAACCTATTGAACCATGTTTTGCCGGTTTGCTGATGCTTAAGCTCACTAATGTACCGTTCAAAATATCGTTGGTAATAGGACTGAAATTAATCGTGACGTTTTTCTTCGT
>JAYTIA010000707.1:0-7567 GCA_043732145.1 Saprospiraceae bacterium | reverse complement strand
AATCGCCCGATGTATTGCGTGCTGTTTTTCAAAACGGTGCTATGATTGAAGGTTGGGCTGTTTATACCGAAGGCATGATGGTTGAAAATGGTTGGGGTGATTACGCACCTGAAATGTCTTTGTCGCTCTATAAATGGAATCTTCGGGAATTAGCAAATGTGCTGCTTGACTATGATGTTCAATGTCAAAACGCCTCCAAAGAAACTATTTCTCAACTTTTAATTCATGATTGTTTTCAAAACCCGTCGCAAGTAGATGAAAAATACCATCGCGCCACTGTTTCGCAAGTACAACTTTGTTCTTACTATACTGGTGCGACAGCCATACAAGCGTTGCGAGAAGATTATAAAAAGAAATTAGGAACAGCATATCATCTCAAAGATTTTCATGAAAAGTTTTTGAGCTTCGGCAGTTCTCCGGTAAAATATATTCGGGAAAGAATGTTGCAATAAAAATTTAAAGTAAATCACCTCACAGTTTTTTATCTATGCGCAACCGGTCCGGTTTATCAGCGACCGACCACGCTGTATGAAACGCTAATTTAGCAACGGTAATCAATCGTTCGAAATTAATTTTATCGTAAGTATCTGTCGGTTGATGATAGTCGGCATGTGTACCGTTGAAATAAAAAACGACAGGAATACCATGAACAGCAAAATTATAATGATCGCTGCGATAATAATATCTGTTCGGATCATTTTCGTCGTTGTAGGTGTAGTCGAGTTTTAAATGCGTGTACTTGTCGTTCACATCATGCACAATGGTATCCAAATCTTTGCTAATTTTATCAGAGCCAATGACATAAATATAATTCGGATTGGTTTTGTAAATTTCGTCAATGCGCCCTATCATATCAATATTAATATCGGCGACGGTTTGTGCGAGCGGTAAAATCGGATACGTCGTATAGTATTTCGATCCGAGCAAACCTTTTTCTTCACCGGACATGAGCAGCAATAAAATACTACGTTTCGGATTTTTTCCGGCGCGTTTCGCATCCATGAGTGCTTGTGCCAAACACAAAACGCCGGTGGTTCCGCTACCGTTATCGTCCGCACCATGATAAATTTTATCGCCTTGTTTGCCGAGGTGATCGTAATGCGCGGAAATAATCACGTATTCATTTTTCAAAACAGAATCGCTGCCTTCAATTAAACCTAAAACATTTTGACTTTTGAGTTGGCGCAAATATTTGTGTAAGATTAACTTAACAGGTACAGAAAGTTTAAGCCTATTTAATTTGCCATGTTCGGCAATATGTTTTTCGAGTGTCTTTTTATCATTTTTTTCTCTAAAAATTTTAAAAGCTGTTTCTTGTGAAATATATAAATTGGTGACTAAAGAATCAGAATTTTCGACACCGCCTGTAATATTGCGCGAAAATTTTGAACGGTTGTTGCGAAAATTTTTTGCGTAATTAGTATCAATAAAAATAATGCCTTTCACGCCTTTTTTATACGCTGTTTCAATTTTTTTTCTGTCGTTTGTCGTCCAATCTGAAACTGTTTTTGTTTTTGTGATAATGGAAGTACTATCTGCGTTCAACGGTTCGCCTGTATAAACAACAATGATTTTGTGTTTAAATTTTTTGCCTTTATAATCGCTGTAAGCCGCATCGTCAATGCCGTAACCCAAAAAAAGGATATCTTTATCGCTTAAAGTATCGTCGCGCAACGGATTTCTTCCGGGTATCGCATAAAAGTTCGTGCTTTGTTGCAGCACTTGTCCATTCACCGTCATTTGAGCATTGTCCCACCCTTCGTTGCTGAAAACAATTGGTTGAAAATAAGAATTGTTTGACGTAATTTGTTTCAAACCGAGTTGTTCAAATTGTCGTGCAATATAACGCGCCGCTTTATTATTGCCTTCTTTTCCTGTTTCTCTGCCTTCGAGAGAATCGGAAGTGAGCACCAATAAATGTCTTTTTGCATTTTCAACGGTGATGTTAGCGTCAAAAATGCCGGAAGTTTCGGCTTGTTGTGCGAAAGTTTTAAATGTGGCGCCGATAATTAATAAAGCAAAAAATATTTTTCTGACCATGATTATCAAGATTAGGAATGGATTGCTAAGATTATAAAGTATAGTTTGCGATCGTACGGTTATAGTGCAGTGACCGAACTATGACTTTGAGCCACAAGTTAAGTTGCGTTCGTGCGATTATAGAGCAATGATCTATTTTTTGTTTCAAATTTAAGAAACATTTTTTTAAAACAAATAACCGATAACCAATAACCTATAACCTTAACTACAACCCGTATTTTATTTTCGAAACGCGCACTTCAACACGCCGGTTTTGTTCTTTATCTTTCGCCGTGATATTCGCATTGACGGGTTTTGTTGCGCCGTAACCAATCGTCTCAATCCGCTTCGGATTTATTTTATTACGAATCAGAAATTTTTTGACTTCAAATGCGCGGTCTTCAGAAAGTTTTTGCAACTCGTCGAGTTTACCTTGATTATCGGTATGACCTTCTATTGAGACACAAATTTCAGGAAATTGTTTCAACACATCAGCTAATCTGTCTA
This sequence comes from Saprospiraceae bacterium, assembly GCA_043732145.1. Lineage (GTDB taxonomy): Bacteria > Bacteroidota > Bacteroidia > Chitinophagales > Saprospiraceae > JAAFJT01. The sequence goes on along the minus strand of JAYTIA010000707.1, from coordinate 5,041 downwards.
ACTCGGCATAAGAATCTTTTAAGATAAAAGGTTTTGATTGTACAAAATAAATCGGATTCAAAACTAAATTAACACCGACTGCAATGGAATCTAATTCTAAAACAATTTCAGGCGGCGTACTGTACGATTGGTTGTTTTCATACTTCAATTTAATTTCTCTGTTGATATAACCGGGATGTTGAGTCGTCATCTTCACCAGTTTGCCGCGTACAATTTTTACCGAAAATTGTCCCTCGCGCGTGTCCACATAATTTTCGTAATAATCTGAAATACTATCGCCGTACATCACACGCGTTTCAATCGGTTTTCCTGTTTGTGCATTCACAACTTTACCGGAAATAGTTACATCGCCGGATATTTCGGGCGCAATTTTCGCTCGATAAATATCACTCGTACCCGAACGACGCGAAGAAAAATAAAGAAAACCTGTAACCGAATTAAAATACGGCTGACTTTCATCGCCGGGTGTATTTATGGGTGAAACAAAAACGCGCGGTTTCGTCCAATTTATCCACGTATCATCTATACGACTGACAAAATATAAATCTAAACCACCGATACCGTTAGGTCTATTCGATGCAAAATACAAATCTTTTCCATCGGCAGAAAGATGCGGCGTGACTTCGCGATACGCCGTGTTGATATTCGTGCCCATATTTTTCGGAGCCGACCAATGATTGTCACCTATTTTAAAAGAAATATACAAATCATTGTCGCCGTAACTGTCAGTGCGTGGCAACGACATAATCAAAACGCGACTATCAGTACTCATTGTTAAACTGATGGCACTGCTCACGACATCGTAACCGTCAATCTGCATCGGCTCCGGGTCACTCCATGAATTATCGGCGTTGTGATGTACAATACTGAAGCCTTTATTCATGCCGCCGTCACGCGAAAATTGATTAATGACGACAAAAGCATTTGCATCGGGTGTGAGCGAACAAATACTGTTGGGTAAAGCTGTATTCAACGGTTTTCCCGGATGAACGATTCTGTCGAAAGGCTTATCTACAGTTTCCGCGACCCAAATATCTTGATTGAAATCGGAATGTACCGGATCATTGACGGCGTGACCGGCAATTTGCGAATAAATTAATCGCATATTGTAAATAATATCGCGATAACGCATACGCTCGGAAATATCTTCACCGTCTTGCCAAAGTGTTTGATTAAATTCTTCACTGCCTACGCGCGTGAAATAAAGCGTTTTACCATCTAAACTAATCACCGGAGAAATTTCGTCGTAGCGATCGGAATTAATATCAGCGTCTAATTTTTCAATACGATAATCTTCAGTTTGCGCATCGAGGAATCGGGCAAAACAAAATAAAAATGCAAGCAGGAGTGCGTTTTTTTTTCTTATCATGTCATTCTTTATTTTCGGGAACAAAGTTATTACAAAAATTTAGATGTATTGTTAAAATAGAAAAAAAAACTTTATTCCGTTGAAAATTGAAAATTGAAAATTGAAAGTTATCTTTGTATTGAATCGCGCTATTCAATTGAAAATTGGTATTTGTATCGCGTGATTCAAGAACCGCGATATTCTAGCGAAGTGAGGCTGATCTACTGTAAATATATAACATAGATACTAAAAATTTTAATTGACAAAATGAGCGAAATAACCACACCAACCAACCGTTTAGTCGCCTTAGATGTTTTTAGAGGTTTGACGATTGCACTCATGTTCACCGTCAACGATCCGGGGTCATGGGCTTTTATCTACGACCCACTCGAACATGCTAAATGGCAGGGATGGACACCAACCGATTTTGTTTTTCCATTTTTCCTCTTCACCGTCGGCGTGGCGGCGTGGTTTGCTTTAAAAAAATATCAAAACAAACCGACCGGTAAACTTTATACTAAAATTATTCGACGCGGCATTACGATTTTTTTAATCGGTTTAGGTTTGAATATGTTTCTTAATTCATTGTCATCCTATCATAATTTGCGGATAATGGGTGTGTTGCAACGTATCGGTATTGCCTACATGATTGGCAGTTTGATTTGCGTTTCGTTCAGCAGAAAAAATGTCGGTATTATCGGTTTGGTGTTATTGTTCGGTTATTGGGCGTTACAATATGTGTTCGGCGATGCGATTCATCCCTATGGTTTTTGGGATGACACGACCCATAAGTACATGGGGCTTGAAAATAATGTGGTAACACAATTCGACAGATGGGTTTTAGGTGCTTCGCATTTATATAAAGGTTACGACGGTATTCCTTTTGATCCGGAAGGTTTACTCTCAACGATTCCTTCTATCGTTACAGTGATATTCGGCTATTTTACAGGTTTTTTAATTGACAGTCGTCCGGACAGATCGGAATTAGTGAAGGTGATGTTTCTTTTAGGTTTGGTTTTGTTGGGCATTGGACAAGCGTGGCATTTTATTTTTCCGATTGCCAAACCGATTTGGACAAGCAGTTATGTTGTGTTCATGGCAGGTTGGTGTCTCGTCATTAATGCTGCATTGATTTATATTATCGACGTAAAAGGTTATCGGAATTGGACAAAACCGTTATTGGTTTTAGGTATGAATTCGATGTTGGCTTTTATTTTGGCAGGTGTTTACGTCAAGGTTATTTCAAAATTAAGATTCGATAGCAGTTATGAATCCGTAACAACAGCTTATAATAATCAAACAGCACCGAAACGGATAGGCGGTTATCAAAAACTGTATGAAGATGTTTTTTGTCCAATTACGACAGACAGACAAACGATGTTAGATGTAAAAAATAAAGTACTCACCGATAAAACAAATCCGGAAGCATGGTCGCAATATGAAGCGCATCAAAAATTCAGTTCGTTGTTGTTTGCGTTGTTCACAGTGTTGTTATTTTGGTCAATTTTGTGGGTGTTTTATAAAAATAATATTTTTTTGAAAATTTGATATGGGGTATTTGATAACGAGTAACAAACAACAAGCAACGAACCAACCAGTAACAAGTGAAGAACGCAACTATTTTAATTCTCTTCTTGACTTTCCAATGTGCTTTCGCACAAACTTATGAATCGAATTGGAAGTCCTTAGCTCAGTATCAAGTACCAGATTGGTTCCGAGATGCTAAATTCGGCATTTTTATTCATTGGGGTGTATATTCTGTACCCGCCTTTGAAAATGAATGGTATCCGAGAAATATGTATCAAAAAGGTAGTAAAGAATACCTACATCATATAGAAACTTATGGCAAACACGATTCGTTCGGCTACAAAGATTTTATTCCTATGTTCAAAGCCGAAAAATTTAATGCCGATGAATGGGTAACACTTTTCAATAAAGCCGGTGCAAAATATGTGGTGCCTGTTGCCGAACATCACGACGGTTTTGCGATGTATAGAACGGCATTGTCGAAATGGAATGCAGCTGTTATGGGACCTAAACGCGATGTCATCAGTGAAATTTCAGAAGCCACACGCAAACAAGGTTTAGTTTTCGGCTTATCATCGCATAGAATTGAACATTGGTGGTTTTTAAACGGCGGTCGTCAGTTTAATTCAGATGTGTCGGACGATAAAAATAAACTTTTTTACGGACCTGCGCGAGAAGAAGCTGAAACCATGTCACCCGAATTTATGAATGATTGGTTAATGCGCAATATTGAATTGACGGATAAATATAAACCACAACTTTTTTGGTTTGATTGGTGGATAGAACAACCGGCTTTAGATCCGTATCGAAAATCTTTTGCATCTTACTATTATAATAAAGGTATAGAATGGAATAAAGGTGTTGTCATTAATTATAAAAACAGCACTGCTTTTCCTGAAGGCGTTGCAGTTCTGGATTTAGAGCGCGGTAAACTTTCAGAAATCAGGAAAATGGCATGGCAAACAGATGATGCGATTGGCAATAGATCGTGGGGGCATGCAAAAGGAAATACTTTTAAATCTGCACAATACGTCATTTCAAATTTGATTGATATTGTTAGTAAAAACGGAAATTTATTACTAAATATTGGTCCGAAACCCGACGGCACAATAACGAATGAAGAAACGCAAGTTTTATTAAATACAGGTAAATGGTTGGCAATTAACGGAGAAGCCATTTATGGTACACGCCCATGGAAAATTTATGGTGAAGGTCCGACCGAATCGGCGAGTGGTTCTTTTGCCGACCAGAAAAATGCTTTTATTGCAAAGGATATTCGTTTCACAACAAAAGGTGATGCACTTTATGCTATCACTTTACAATCACCGGCGGGCAATGAAAGTATTTCAATAAAAGCATTTTCAACTAAAGCAAACAACGGCATCGTCTCTAATGTAGAATTGATTGGAAGTAAAGAAAAAGTTCGTTGGTCTCAAACAGTAAATGAACTTTTAATTCAGCCAATTACTATTTATCCTTCAAGCAACGGAGCGGTATTTCGCTTAAGTTTCAAAAAATAACCGGTAAAATTAATCATCTATTATTCTCGACCAATTTCAAAACCCAAGTCAATTGCTCCTCCGGTGTGAGAAAAGAATTATCCAACTCAATAGCCGTATCTGCTTTTCTCAACGGACTATCGTTGCGGTGTGAATCTATATAATCGCGCTCTTCCAAATTTTTTTTGATGGCTTGTATATTTACTTTTTCTCCTTTGGCAACGAGTTCGTCGTAACGGCGTTGCGCTCGAATATCTACATCGGCAGTTAAAAAAATTTTGAGTTCGGCATCCGGAAAAACAACCGTGCCGATATCGCGTCCGTCCATAACGACACCTTTTTTTTCACCGGTTTTTTTTTGCAGTGCCACCATTTGTCGGCGCACTTCCGGAATCGCCGCGACTTGACTCACATTTTCATTGATACGCATTGTGCGAATGGCATCACTCACATCAACACTATTCAAGAAAATTTTGTTATCTCCTTTAATACGCGTAAAATGAATTTCTATTTCCGTCAGTGCTTTTTTTACTTGTGCTAAATTTTGTAAAGAAATATGGTTATTTAAGAAAAAAATTGTCACTGCGCGATACATCGCACCCGAATCAACGTAGGCGAAATGCAAAACTTTCGCTAAAGCTTTGGCAAGTGTACTTTTGCCGCAAGC
>JAYTIA010000706.1:0-7569 GCA_043732145.1 Saprospiraceae bacterium | reverse complement strand
GATTAAATACTTGCACCCAAATGATTGGGAAGAATATTTGAAAAAATATTAGTTCTTTACAACTTGAAGGTAATGTAAATAAATAAAAAACCTCTGCCCACGCAGAAAAAAAAGTTTATTGACCTGCGGAAATAAGAAAAATGAAGTATAGATGTAATTGTCAGTATCAGAATTATCGAAGTTTTTAAAATTTAGGTAATTCCGATGCGGGCAATTAATTGTCGGCAAAAAAAAGCCAAGCCGAACATAAAGCCGGAGGCGATTTTATGTTCTTGATTTTTTCTTTGTTACTTTCTTTTGCATCAAGGCAAAAGAAAGTAAATGAATGAGCAGCAAGTTTAATTGACAGTTGACAGTTGACAATTGACAGTGAAAAAAGTAAGGTAATGACTATATGCCGACGTGTATTGCCCGGCGTGATTTTTCTTTCTTTTGTCTTGATACAAAAGAAAGAAACAAAGAAAAAATCAAGAACAAAAAATTGCCTCCGGCTTTTTGTTCGGCTCCCGCGCCACAATGTGAAATTATTAGTTTTTAAATTTTTTTCGCACAAAAAAAATTTGGGAAAAATTTTGTGCGAAAAAAATTTTTGAAAAAAAATTCGTGTGCGAAAAAAAATTTGAAAAAAATTTCGTGCGAATTTTGCGGAGACATAATCGAAATGTTATTCGTTCATAATTTTTTTGAAATCGGAAATTGTTACAACATTTATTTTAGGGAAAGCACGTTTTTTCAGCACATTGAAATGTTTATCGTGGGTGACTAAATGTTGTGCATTACCCCATAAGTAACAATCGGCAAATTTATCATCACCGGGATCATCGGAAATTAATTGCCGGCGTATATGCTTCGTAATTTTTTCGATATTCGGTAAGGTTCCGAGAAGTGCCATGAAGTTTTGAGCCGTTTGAATACCTAAAAACCGTTTAATGATTTCTTCGTATTCTTCCAAAATGTCGGTTGTAATACAGAGTATATATCGTTGAGCGAATAAATCCTCTATCGACCAATTTGAACTAGAAGTGCGAGGAATGGACACCCATAAAATGTTAGTATCTAAAACAACTTTCATGTCGCATCCGATTTATATAGTGTGTGATGATGTTCTTTAGAAAAACGTACCAAATCAGCAGGCGACCAATTGTTTTTTTGCACAACTTTATCGGCTGCATCCATACTTTTTTCTAAAAAATGTTTGGCTAGAAGTAATTTTATTTCCAACAAATCCTCGTCCGATAAGTTACGGTCAAATAATTTCAGCAATTCCATTTGTAAATTGCTGAAAGGCGGTTGAGATTGAGCAGCAGAAGGTATATTACGATTTTTATATGTGCGCTTTTAGATTTTTTTACAAAAATACATTTTTTTCTTATTTCCTGCAATTTTAAAAATTTTTGCTAAAATTTAAAGCATGAAAAGAATTTTTTACGTTGTCAATAAAAAAAGAATTTTTTATCGTTTTTTTTAAAAATAATGATCGTTTAACGTTTCAGAAGCGAATATAATCAAAAAAATCTGCGCTACTTTTGTATTGCCCCTGATTATTCTTCTTTAAAGTATAATTTTATGCTCATTTCATTTACTCACTTTTTATGCTTAGTTTTCAAGAAGCGCGAGACATTGTTATTGCTCATGCGCAATCATTCGGTACAGAAACAATTACGCTCGATAAGTCACTTGGGCGCGTACTTGCCGAAGATATTTTTTCCGATAGAGATTATCCGCCGTTTAATCGCGCTTCAATGGATGGTTATGCTTTGCTTTTTGAAGATATTGAAGCCGGTATAAAAGAATTTGTTTGCGTTCAGACTATTTTAGCCGGACAGACTTGCAATTATGAAATTAAATCCGGTGAGTGTTATAAAATAATGACAGGCGCATCTGTTCCGTTATCCGCAGATATTGTTATCAGAGTAGAAGATTCCATAGTGAGTCAATTGGCCGGTCAGTCAGTTAGTCAGTTAATTAAGTTTACAACTTCGGAAAACTTAAAAAAATATCAAAATATTGCGCGACGCGGCGAAGATACTGCGGCGAATACACTTGTAATTCCGAAAGGAACGCGTATTACACCGCAAGTGATTGGCGCATTAGCTTCGTTCGGGAAAGGAAAATTTTTGGTGGAAAAATTGCCGCGAGTGACAATTATTTCTACCGGTGATGAAATCATCGGCGTAAATGACTCTGTTTCACCGGTTCAAATTCGCAATAGTAATCAACACGTTTTGCAGGCGATGTTGCAAACGAATCAAATAAAAAATATAAAACTTGTGCGCGTTAAAGACAATAAACAACGTTTGCGCACTGTACTTGAAAAAGCAGTAAGAAATTCCGATTTGCTTTTAATAAGTGGCGGTGTTTCGGCAGGCGATGCAGATTTTGTTCCACAAATTTTGAATGATATCGGTGTCGAAAAAATTTTTCATAAAACAAAAATTCGACCGGGAAAACCGATGTGGTTCGGAAAAAAACCGGACGGCTGCACCGTTTTTGCACTTCCCGGAAATCCTTTATCGTGCCAAACTACTTTTAAATTATTTGTCGAACCGTATTTGGCAAAATGTTTCGCGACAAATACAACCGGCATTTACCAATTTTCGATAGCAGAACAACGCATAAAAAAAACGGATTTAGATGAATTTTTTCCGGTCGTGTTGTATGGCGTTCCGACACAGGTGCATATAAAAAAATTTAACGGTTCCGGTGATATTACTGCCGGTTTATTTTCGGAAGCAATGGCGTGGCAAGCAGCCGATAAACAGATTTTAGAAAAAGGCGATACTGTTCAAGTGTTTTTGTTTTGAATTGATTAATTTTACACCAAAAAGTTAAGCTGCCAACTTATTATGATTAAAATTGGATTCAGTGCCGTAGATTTGGAAGCGAAATTTATTAAAAGTGTTTATAAAAGAAATGTTGAACGCCATCATAAAGATTGTGAACTAGTACATTTTGCGACGGAAAAAGACGGATATAACGCGCTCAATAGTGGAAAAGTAATAACTGCACTGGCAATTTCCTTAGAAAACCTATCGACGACTTTACCGGAAGGCTTAGTGATAGCGGGACTTTCCGCGCGTAATGCTTGTGAGGTATGTTTAATTACTTTTCCGACAACAAGCTACAGCGACGCACTTTTTAATTTGCCTGAAAAACCGCTCCTCGCGCATTGGTCAGGTATCATTGCGGAACAATTTAAAGAAATAATTCCGACAGCACGTTTTTTAAATTATGCGAATACAGATGAAATTCTGCTTGAATTAGAAACCATTGCTGAGTTTAAAAAAACTATAAAAAAGAATTTAGGTTTAGATAATTCATCAGAACTTGCCGATGCTATTAACGGCGGTTTGGTATCCAAAACTTTTTTATCCGGTAATCTTAAAATTAATGACGGCGAATTGGAAGAAATTCCATTCGATTCTTCAGAAATAACTTCTTTGCCGGGTGCCGGTGTCGTTGCTTTTTTGGCAAAAGCAGATGACATAAATACGCGCCGTTTTTTAAAAAATATTCATAATCCGGAAAGCGGTGAGTTGACAAATATAGAAAGAAAATTAAAAAAAATATTCGAAGATAAAGATATTGCCGCGTTTTGCAAAAAAGATGACGGGGGTAACTATCATCTTTTTGCGGCGGCAATGGTCAACGGACAGCTGAAACGCTGTCGCCTTTCTCAATCTACTTTTTTTGAATTAGCGGAAAAGGCGTATACTCTGTTGATTGGTTAATTAATCGGTTTGTTTTTGAATCAGAATTTTCAGAATTTTCAGAATTAATACGTAGTTTACAAATAATTTGTACGTTCACATTTTATAAATTTTGAAAATTCTGATTCGGAAAATACAAATGAAATAAAAATGAAAGAATATACCTACATCAACGGAAAATTTTTACCGAGTACGAAAGCCATGATTCACGTTTCAGATTTAGGTTTGGTGCGCGGCTATGGCGTTTTCGATTTTTTCAGAGCGATAAATGGCAAGCCGATTTTCTTGGAAGATCATCTCGACAGATTTGAATTTTCAACAGGTATGTTGTCGCTCAAAATTGCATTGTCGAGAGAAGAACTTAAAGAAAATATTCTGAAAATTATAGAAATCAATCGGCATGACTTGCTCGGTGTAAAACTCATCGCTACGGGCGGAAATTCCGAAGATGGTTACACTCCGACAACACCGAATTTATTTATGTTAGCGAAACCGTTTAAATTCGCCGATTACGATAAACCTTTAAAACTTTTGCCGGTCGAGTATTGTCGTGATATGCCTTTGATAAAATCTTTAAATTATATAAAACCTATTTCAGTTTTGAGCGATCAACGCGCTACAGCTGCAGATGACGTCTTGTATCATAAAAACGGATGCATCACCGAATCTTCGCGCAGCAATATTTTTATCGTGAAAAACGGTGTAATAATTACACCCGAAAAAAATGTACTAGCCGGGGTGACACGCAAAAATGTTCTTAAATTAGTACAAAAAAATAATTTCCCTTTGGAAATACGCGATGTAACGTTGCAAGAAACGCTGAACGCCGATGAAATTTTTACAACCGGCAGTACTAAACGCATCGTCCCTGTAACTCAAATCGGCGATAAATATTTCCCGTCCGGAAAAATGACGCGCCGACTCTATGAAATACTTTTAGAAAACGAAATTAGTTGATGGTTGATGATTGATAGTTGATGGTTCATTATTTCTAAAACAAAATGCGTCGAGAAATTTATTTTTCTTGGCGCATTTTGTTTTAGAAATAACAACTGACAATTAACAACTTACCATTAACCTAATACTCTCTTTTCAAATCAATATTCACCTTCGTACCGACTTTAATCGGAATAGTATCTAGTTCAGTATTTGAAAGTTCGAGACCGAAATCTTCGGTAGTGGGCAAACTTATTTTTTTCAACAGGCGATAAAAGCGTACAATAAATTGATTGAGCGGACTCAATAAATCATCAACCGAAACGCGACTGTTGATGAGGATAAATTTAAAATCTGCAGGTAAATTATATTCTCTTAAACTGTTGTAATGGCTCAATTCATCTACTTCGTTGTTGTTTTGCATATCTTCAACAATTTTCGAGAACATTAGATTGACTTTGTGTTCTACTTTAAAGCCGAATTTAAGTTTTACAAAAAAAACTTTACCGGGTACTAAAGTAGATACTTTATAACTTTTTAAGAACGGGTCGTCCACAATATCAACATGAACAAACCAATAAATATCTGCACGACGCGGGCGTTTTTTGAAAATAGAATAAACGATATTTGAATCGATCATTTGATCATTACTAGACATAGACATATAAACCAAATTCGTAGCTTCTTTCGGTATAGAATTATCGTCAATCATCGCTTCAAGCATCGGAATGTACGGTTTGATATCAACAAAACTCGAATGAAGTTTACGCAATTCTTTAGCTTGATACCACATATAAATACAGAAAATGAGTATACCCGCAATTAATATACTTACCCAACCACCGTGCGGAAATTTTCTGAGGTTGGAAACCATGTATGCCATTTCAACAACCACAAGCAGCACGCCTACAAAAATGAGAAATGGTTTCGAACGTCTTCTCATGTTGAAATAGTGCATCATGAGCAAACTCGTCATTAACATATTCAGTATGATGGCTAAGCCGTAAGCAGCATCCATATTAGATGATTTTTCAAAATGCAAAACGATACCGATACAACCTGCCATTAAAAACCAATTGATACTCGGAATATAAATTTGACCTTGCATTTGTGTCGGATAACCGACTTTCATATTAGGCCAAAGTTTTAATTTCATCGCTTCATTCACTAAAGTAAAACAACCGGTAATGAGGGCTTGACTCGCAATAATTGCAGCCATCGTAGAAATAGCGATACCGAACGGTAAAAATTCCGGTGACATAAGCGCGTAAAAAACACTATCTCCTTCAAAAACTTTTCCGTTATAATGATTCATTAAAAGTGCTGCTTGACCTAAATAGCACATCAAAAGTCCGATAAATACGCCCACCCAACTCACGCGAATATTATCGCGTCCGCAATGACCTAAATCGCTGTATAAGGCTTCGCCACCGGTTGTGCATAAAAAAACTGCACCAAGTAACCAAAACCCGTGCAGATGTGTGAGTTCTCCGCGATAATTTGTAACTAAGTTGATAGCGTAGTAAGGATTAAACGCTTTCAATACCGCCGGATATTTTATAATTTGATTCAAACCCAAATAGGCAATCATGCCGAACCAAATCAACATAATTGGTCCGAAAGTTTTTCCGACGACGTTGGTGCCGAATTGCTGAAAAACAAAAAGAATTACGAGAATCACGAGTACAATCGGCACTGTATTTATTCCGGCAAAAGTTTTCAAACCTGTCAAACCTTCGACAGCAGATGCGACAGAAATAGGTGGCGTGATAAAACCATCTGCAATTAAAGCACCGCATCCGATAATGGCGGGATAAATCACCCAATGCGTTTTGTAACGCCGTACCAAAGCGTATAAAGCAAAAATGCCTCCTTCTCCCCTATTGTCAACACTCAAGGCTAAGTAAACGTATTTGAAAGTGGTAATAATGGCGAGCGTCCAAAAAACGCAAGAAAAACCGCCGTACGCTAATTCTTCCGTAATTTTTTCATTGCCTACTATAGCTTTCATTACATACAACGGTGAAGTACCGATATCCCCGTAAATAATGCCGAGCGTTACAAGCAATCCGCCAAGACTTAGTTTGGTGTGGCTATTAGTATTCATTTTTATTAGAAAATTGTATTTTTTACGGTTTCTTTTAAGTTTATAAAAAAACGCGCAAATATAGTCGTGTTTGTGTTCTCTTACAATAAATTTTGTGTTTCGAGGATATCATGTAGGCATAAAGAAGCATTTATGACAATCAAAAAAAATTTCGAAATACCTTTAATCTTTTTATTGAATTTTAATTTCGACGTGTTGGCACGAAAAAGATACTTAAAATTGAAACGTGTTGCTTTCGGAAAAGAATTATTAATTTTAAAATTTTTTATGCCTAAAAGAATCTAAAAGTAAAATGTGTTGCTTTCGCAAAGGGATTTTTAATTTTTAATTCTTTTATGTCCTACTTTTGCGAATTATAATTGAAATAAGAATGACCACAAAATTACCATACAGTAAAATTATTTTCGGTCTGAAAGTGCATCAATTGCGTGAAGCATTAAACTTGTCGTTTGTAGAATTGGCGACGTTGACGGGTATGTCCATATCATATCTCAATGAAATAGAAAAAGGGAAAAAATTTCCGAAGCAAGATAAAATAGTTTTTCTTGCCAAAGCACTCAATACAACACCCGAAAATTTAGAAAACGCCGAACTGCCAAAAAATTTACAACCCCTCGACGAATTACTGCGCTCTAATTTTTTGAATGAACTCCCGTTGGATCTTTTCGGCATCGAACTTTCTAAAGTGATAGACATGATTGCTTCCGCGCCTTCACGTGTAGGGGCTTTTATTTATACACTCGTTGAATTAAGCAGAAATTACGCGCTCGGCGAACAAAATTTTTATTTTGCCGCTTTGCGCTCTTATCTCGAACT
>JAYTIA010000705.1:0-7573 GCA_043732145.1 Saprospiraceae bacterium | reverse complement strand
AAGCAGTTGTTATTGACCCGCTGCGTGAAGTGACGACTTATTTAAAAAAAGCCGAAAAAAACGGTGCTAAAATAAAATATGTTTTTGAAACACATTTTCATGCCGATTTCGTTTCAGGACATTTGGATTTAGCCGCAAAAACGGGTGCGAAAATAGTGTATGGACCGAATGCCATTACCGATTTTGATGCTATTATTGCCACTGATGGTCAAGAATTCAAAGTGGGCAAAATTACTTTTCGTGTTTTGCATACGCCGGGTCATACGATGGAATCTTCGTGCTTTTTACTTTTAGATGAAACAGGTAAAGAGAAATACATCTTTACAGGCGATACTTTATTTATCGGTGATGTCGGCCGCCCGGATTTGGCACAAAAAGGAAAATTAACTGCTAAAGATTTAGCCGGATTTCTTTATAATTCTTTAAAAACAAAAATAAAAACACTACCGGATAGTGTTATAGTTTACCCTGCACATGGAGCGGGTTCTGCTTGCGGTAAAAATATGAGTAAAGAAACTTTCGATACAATAGGACATCAGAAGCAAGTGAATTACGCCTTGTTAGCGAAATCAAAAAAAGCATTTATCGAAGCAGTTACGGAGGGGCTGAAGACGCCACCTGCTTATTTTCCATTAAATGTAATGATGAATAAAAAGGGTTATGAGAGCATTGATACGGTGATGCATCGCGGTAATCGTGCGTTAACGCCTGAACAATTTGAATTCGAAGCGGATACGAATGAAGCCCTAATTTTAGATACACGCAATTCACATGATTTTGCAAAAAAGTTTATTCCTAATTCCATTAATATTGGCTTGGATGGTCAGTTCGCACCGTGGGTCGGGGAGTTAATTCCCGATATTAAACAAGGCATTCTTGTAGTAGCAGAAGAAGGAAAAGAAGAAGAAACCGTCATGCGATTGGCGCGTGTCGGATACGATAAAACTTTAGGCTACTTAAAAGGTGGTATTAAAACATGGGAAAATGCAGGCAAAGAAACGAGGTCAATTGAGCGTATAACGGCAAATACATTTAAAAAAATTTGGAAAAAAGACGAAACAATCGTTTATGATGTGCGACTCTACGGCGAATATACAGCCGAACATCTTGAAGAGGCGTATCACCGTTCATTGGCTCAGATTAATGAGTGGATAGGTTTAATTGATAAAAATAAGCATTTTTATTTGCATTGTGCCGGTGGTTATCGCTCCATGATTGCAGCGTCTATTTTAAAAGCGCGCGGTTACGATAATTTTAGTGAAATAGTAGGAGGTTTTGATGCAATAATTAAAGCCGGTATGCTTAAATCAGATTTTACCTGCCCATCTAAAATTATTGTTTAAACATTCTTTCACTACAACTTATTTTTATGGCTAATTTTAATCCATCTGTTGTCAGTAATTTTGGCGCAAATTGGCAGTGGTTTCGGTGTAGTTTAGTAACACTTTTTAGTGCTGTTGAAGGAACATGGGTTTATGGATATTTTAGAGCAAAATTACCGTACTAAAAAATAATTTTAAATTAAATGTTTGATTATGAACGAGATATTAATGCCTTTAGCAATTATTACGGCACTTGGATTGTCGATTGTTTTAATAAAAGTTCTGAACCAACTTGATAAATTTAATAATGAACTAACCTGGCAACCTGCTATATTTAGTCAGAATGTAAAGCAACGCGCTTTTTTGAGTAAGGCAAAATGGTATATTTATTGGCTGATAATAATACCGAGCGTTGGTAGCGTTTTTTATTATTTTAATCAAAGTTCAACACAACAGAAATTAAAAGAGAGAGAAAAAATTGAACGCGTTGCTAAATTTGATTCAACAAAAGTTTGGGAAGCACCGGAATTAAAAAAAATTTTAGACGAACCCAACTACAGCACGTTACAATATGGTTTTGATTTGATTTCGCATACAGCCGATTATCTCGGACCGGAAGGGATTGTAAAACCTATTTCAAATGGTATGAATTGCCAAAATTGCCACCTCGCCGGTGCTTCAATACCTTTCGGCAATAATTATTCGGCAGTAGCTGCAACATATCCGAAATTCAGAGCACGATCTGGATCTTTAGAAACAATTGTTAAACGTGTGAATGATTGCTTTCAACGCAGTTTGAATGGAAAAGAATTGGATTCTACAAGTCGCGAAATGACTTCAATTATTGCTTATATTAAATGGTTGGGTGCTAATGTTCCGAAAGGCAAAATACCAAAAGGCTCCGGCCTTTTGAAATTGCCATACTTGAGCAGACCGGCAAATCCGGATAGCGGTCACATCGTTTTTGTTTCAAAATGTCAATCATGTCACGGTACAAATGGACAAGGATTACCGATGCCGGAAGGTAACGGTCGGCGTTATCCGCCACTTTGGGGTGAACATAGTTTTAATGAAGCCGCCGGTTTATACAGATTATCTAATTTAGCAGGTTATGTCAAAGCAAATATGCCTTTTGGTGCAACTTATAAAAGCCCGCAACTGACAGACGCAGAGGCTTGGGACGTTGCGTCTTTTGTAAATACGCAACCGCGCCCGAAACATCCATTTTTAAAAACAGACTGGCCTAAAATTGCGGGAAAACCATTCGATCATCCTTTCGGTCCTTATGTAGATTCTTTCCCGGAAAGCCAACATAAGTTCGGGCCATTTCAACCTATTATTGACTTTCAAAAAAAGAAACAAACTGAAAAGGTCGCAAAGAAATAATATCAATAGCGAAGCGCGGTGTCTTTTATGTGATTTTGTAATTATAATTGCACATTTGAGTTTATCCCGACAAACGATAGGCGGTGCAGTTGGAATGAAACCAACCGGATTAGTTCAATTTAATTTTGCATGTAATACCTTTCGTTTTGTTGTTGCGTCTAACTTTCCTTAATTTTTTTAAACAAATCATAAAATGAAAAAAATCTTTTTTTTAGCTCTATTCACCTTAATAGCCGTAAGTAAAATTTCAGCCCAAACGACGACGGCTGAAGGTATCAAAAATAAAAAATACAAAATTGTTTTTCAACTGACAAGTGGTGATACACTTGTGCAAAAAGCATTGGTCAGACAAATTGGGAATGTACTTATTGCTGCGCCAAAATCAAAAATTGAAGTGGTTTGTCACAGCAATGGGATTACTTTTTTGCAAACTTCCAAAACACTTCTTGCGAATCAAATTATCGAGTTGAAAGCGAAAGGTGTTGTGTTTGCTGCCTGCGAAAATACTTTGCGTGAAAGAAAAATAGATAAAAAAGAAATTGTGAGCGAAGCTGTTTTTGTACCCGTCGGCATTTTAGAAGTTGTTGATAAAGAAATATCAGGATGGGCGTATCTGAAAGCAGGATTTTGAGACTAATTTTTACCACTCACAATCAATTTCATCCATTAACCACACACATCTTTTGCAATCGTCGGCAGCATTGTATGTGTACTGCGTGATAATGTAATTAAAGTCACAATTATCAAGTGTTGTAATATCTTCGAAAACCAATCCAAAAAGTATTATACTAAATTAAAAGTGGACGCGAATTTAATTTTCTTCTTCTTTTATCAAACATTGTGATTACTTTTGTGTTATATGTATGTGTCCAATTGAACAATAAAGCGTCTCTTGTTTTTGGATTAAAAATTAAATATCCAATAATTTTTAATTTTTGATTTGTAATCTTTTCTCATGGCAGGTTTAAGAAAAAAAGCGCACTTAATTATCTATCGCATAAAGCAACGCGGTTTAGAAGTGTTTTTAGTCAATCACGATATTGAAGGCGATGATTGGCATTTGCCGGAAGCACCGATTCATTCTATGAAATCGGAAGCGATAGAGTTAGACAAAGTTGAAAAAGAAGGCGAAGAACATACCGCTTATGCCATTGAAGGTGATTGGCATGACATACCATCGTTGAAGGGTTTGATTAAACAAGATATTAAATTCGTTGCCGATAAAGTTTTTGATGAATTAGAAAAGCACGGCAGTTATTTTGTCGTCAAAGATGCTATTAAGCGCGTATTGCCACAACAATATGTTTTTTTGAAAGAATTACGCGAAATTATTTCTGAAAAGAACAGTGTTCAAGACTTGTAATTTACGATTTTGGATTTTAGATCGTAAATCTAAAATCCAAAATTCAAAATCATTTACACTTTTATCTCGCCTACCATATTTTCCGGTTTCACCCACTCATCAAATTCTTCCGGTGTTAAATAGCCCAAACCCACTGCGGTTGCTTTTAACGTTGAACCGTTTTTGTGCGCGGTTTGCGCAATTTCCGCCGCTTTGTAATAACCGATTTTGGTATTAAGTGCGGTTACGAGCATCAAAGAATTATCAACGTGTTTTTTAATATTATCGCGCAATGGTTCTATGCCGACAGCACATTTATCATTGAACGACACACAAACATCGCCGATGAGACGCGCAGAATGTAAAAAATTATAAATCATCATCGGTTTAAAAACGTTAAGTTCAAAATGACCGGATGCACCGCCGATATTTATTGCCACATCATTACCAAGTACTTGTGCCGCTACCATCGTCATCGCTTCGCATTGCGTCGGGTTAACTTTTCCGGGCATGATACTCGAGCCGGGTTCGTTGTCCGGAATATATAACTCACCAATACCGGAACGCGGACCACTTGCCAACAAACGCACATCATTACCAATTTTCATCAAAGAACACGCGACGGTTTTCAATGCACCGTGCGCTTCGACAATCGCATCGTGTGCCGCCAACGCTTCAAATTTATTTTCTGCTGTGATGAACGGTAATTTTGTCAGTATTGCAATATTTTTTGCCACGTCTTCAGAATAATTCGGCGGCGTATTGATACCCGTTCCGACTGCCGTTCCGCCGAGTGCAAGTTCAGAAAGATGTGCTAAAGTATTTTTTATCGCTTTCAATCCGTGATTAAGTTGCGATACATAACCCGAAAATTCTTGTCCGACTGTAAGTGGGGTAGCATCCATTAAATGTGTGCGACCGATTTTCACAACTGTTGCAAATGCTTTTGCTTTCAGTTGCAAAGTGTCGCGCAATTTTTCGATACCCGGAATCGTCGTCTCCGCTAAAATTTTATACGCCGCAATGTGCATCGCCGTCGGAAAAGTGTCATTCGAACTTTGCGATTTGTTTACGTCGTCATTAGGATGAATAAATTTTTGTTCATCGAGTAAATTACCGCCATTTAAAACGTGCCCACGATACGCGACCACTTCATTAACGTTCATATTCGATTGCGTACCGCTACCTGTTTGCCAAACCACCAACGGAAATTGATCGTTGAGTTTTCCTTTTAAAATTTCGTCGCACACTTTTCCAATCAGCACACATTTTTCTTCCGATAATGTTCCCGCATCCCTGTTTGTGAGTGCCGCCGCTTTTTTCAGATAAGCGAACGCATAAATAATTTCGCGCGGCATTTTATTTATGTCTTGTGCAATCGGAAAATTCATCACCGAGCGTTGCGTTTGCGCACCCCAATAAACATTAGCGGGTACTTCGACTTTGCCCATTGTATCTTTTTCTATTCTGTATTTCATAATAGTTGTAAGTTGTCAATTGTTATTTTGAAAAAATCTCAAAACTCATAGCTAAACACTCAAAGCCAATATCGCTTTCTCTCCAATCGTTTTATCTTGATTAAAATCACCGCCGGCAATACCTAAGCCGCCAATAATTTTTCCGTCTTTTATGATTGGAAAGCCGCCCGCAATGGTGAGGATAGATAAATTTTTTGCGAATGCTTTTTCCAATTCCGGCATTTTTTGCGTGATGTCTTGCAAAATATGTGTCGGCGCTTTGAGTTGCGATGCAGTGACGGCTTTTTTTTGACTTACATCAATACTGAAAAAACTTGCACCTTCCATGCGTTGCAATGCTGTTAAATGTCCGCCCATATCAACAATCGAAATAGTGATGGGAATTTTTAATGCTTTAGCTTCTGCGATAGAAGTTGAAATTAATTTATTGATGAGTTCTTCTGTCATTATTTCTTTGAAAATTATTCACAACGCAAAATTATTCCAAACAATATTCAAAAGAGAATACTTCTTGAAAATGTTTTTTCATTTTTTCTTTTACATCTTCTATGTTCACGTCTCGATTTAATTCGTGCACCAAACTTGTAACAGATTTATCCGGTTCTTCAATGCCGCACGGAATAATATAATCGAAATAAGTTAAATCGGTGGAAACATTGAAAGCGAAACCGTGCATCGTCACCCAACGACTGAGGTGAACGCCTATCGCACAAATTTTTCGAAAAGTACGTTTCGGATTTTTCGCATCGGCTTCGTGCAACCAAACGCCGGTATAATCTTTAATGCGAATACCGACTAAACTGTAATCGGCAAGCGTGCGCATAGCAACTTCTTCGAGTGCGCGAACATATTTATGAACGTCGGTAAAAAAACATTCTAAATCAAAAATCGGATACCCGGTAATTTGTCCCGGACCGTGATAAGTAATGTCGCCGCCTCTGTTTATTTTAAAAAAAGTAGCGTTGCGTTGGGCGAGTTCATCTTCGTTGTACAATAAATTTTCAATAGAACCACTTTTGCCGAGCGTAAAAACGGGTGGATGTTCGCAAAACCAGAGATAATGTTTTTGTTTTTCTATTAATTCTGCACGAGATGCCAGCACGTTTATATCGGGTTGTATTGCGCGAATATTTTTTTTTCTTTGAATGACTTCGTTTAACAACACGAATTGTTCATTCCAAGCAGTTGAGTAGTGGATGAGTTTTTTATCGTCTCGGAAGATGACTTTGGGTTTCATTGTTGAAAATTTTTCTTGACATATTTGGCACTTTTTTCAACACAAGTAAAGGCATCAGGTACATAATTATTACCTTGCTCTACAAAAATATGTTTTAAGCCTGCCGATTTAGCATCTTTAAAAAAAACGGTAAAGTCAATTGTTCCTTCGCCTACGACGGTATGTAAATCTCTGTCTTTTTTGTCCATGTCTTTGATGTGCCATAAAGGAAAGCGTTTGGGGTATTGTGCAAAATATTCATAAGCTTTTTTTTGAGACGAATGTGAGAACCAAAATAAATCTATTTCCATTTTAACCAATTGTGGGTCTGTGTTTTTTAAAATTACATCATACCCAATTTGCCCGTTATGATCAATAAATTCAAAATCATGATTATGATAAGCCAATTGTAATTTTGCTTTTTTAACGCGCTCACCGATTTTATTAAGCTTGTCGGCAAGTAATTTGAATTGTTCTATTGAGCGAAATTCCGGTGCAAGCCAAGGCCAAACAATAAAATCTTGTTTCAGTACAGATGCACCTTGAATACAATCATCCACATACCGCATAAGATCATCATCACTACTATTAAAAAACTTATTGAGGTCGTAATGCCCGCTCGATGTGGTAAGGTGCAAATCATCAAAAATAGTTTTTAGTTCTTGCGGTTTATACCCCCAATAATATTTGTTTGCACCGAAATTGTAACTGTACGTTTCTACTTCTTGATAACCGAAAGAAGCTACTTTCCGGAGCGTACTCAATACGTTTTGCTTCATCTCGGTGTTTAAAGTATAAAGTTGCAATCCTAATTTAAGCGATTTTTTCT
>JAYTIA010000704.1:0-7576 GCA_043732145.1 Saprospiraceae bacterium | reverse complement strand
ATCACCGTCGAAGTATTCATAAAACAGAATTAAATCTTGGAAATTCGGATCCGTTGTATAAATTTTATTAAGCGCGTGAATCGGGCGTGAACCGTTCGCATCTTTTCTGAAAAGCGAAACAAGTCTATCAGATAATTTATCGGCAATTTCTAAAAGCGAAAACAGCTGACCGGAATTTGCCGGATATTCCACTCTAAAATCATCACCGTAATACGTGTGAAATTTTTTCAGCGCATCAATGATTAAATAATTCATCGGCATCCAAACCGGTCCACGCCAATTTGAATTCCCGCCGAACATACCGGAATCGCTTTCTGCGGGTATATATTTTAAACTCAATTGCTGTCCGTTCAAATCAATAGAATAGGGATTTTTATCATAAAATTTCGATACCGAGCGAATACCATAAGGCGATAAAAATTCTAATTCGTCAAGTGCATAATGCAACAAACTTTTCGTTCTGTGTCCGCGCAAAAGCGATAACAAGCGTTTATCATCGGAAACTGTAAACCAATGCGACACCAATTGCGATAAATCTAAATTATCCGCGAGAAATTTTTCGATGCGTTGTTTAATTTCAGGCAGCTCCCGTATTTCGGTATCATCTAAAATTTCCACTGCAAAAAGCGGCACTAAGCCCACCATCGTACGCACTCTTAAAGTTTGAGTATTGCCGTCCCCATTGCGCAAACAATCGTAAAAAAAACCGTCGGCTTCATCCCACAACCCGCCACCAACTTGCGATGCAGCTTTGGCAATCTGTAAAAAACGTTCAAAAAAACGTACGGCATAATCCTGGTATAAGATGTTGTGTTTACTCAATTCAATGGCAATACGCATCATGTTGAGCGAAAACATGGCAACCCAAGATGTGGCATCGGCTTGTTCTAAAGTTTCACCGTCCGGTAAAACAGCGCTGCGATTAAAAACACCGATATTATCGAGCCCTAAAAATCCGCCACTAAAAATATCATTGCCGTCACTGTCTTTTTGATTAATCCACCAATTATAATTGGCAAGCAAACGCTGAAAAATCTGTTCTAAAAAAACTAAATCGCCGGCATTATTTTTTTCTTTGCGTTCATTATCAAAAATTTTCCAAGCCGCATAAGCGTGTACCGGCGGATTTACGTCGCTGAAATTCCATTCATAAGCCGGCAATTGTCCGTTCGGATGCTGATAAGTATCTTTAAAAAGCGTATTAAGTTGTCTTTTTGCAAACTCCGAATCTATTTTTGCCAACACTATTGTATGAAAAGCTAAATCCCAAGCCGCAAACCAAGGATATTCCCATTTGTCGGGCATGGATAAAATATCTTCAGCATTGAAATGTTGCCAATCGCTGTTTCTGCCGTTCCACCGCTCGGCAGGTGGCGGAAACTGACCCGGATCGCCACGCAACCAACGCGACACATCGTAATTGAAATACTGTTTACTCCAAAGCATGCCGGCAAATGCTTGCCTTTGAATGAGTTTCAATTCCTCGTCTGTGATATTTTTCTGTATATTTTTATAAAAATCGTCTGCATCTTTTTTTTTGTTTTCAAAAACGGCATTAAAATCGGCAAAAGGTTTTGTGTGCATATTTTTTGAAAGCCGCGTTTGAAAAACCATTTTATCGTTTACAGGAATCATCACATCATAATAAGCCGCTGCTTTTGTGCCCGAACTTTGATGATTGAGATGTTCCGTACTGCCTGTAATTATAAAATCGTTGATACCATCTTTGTGCGAATTGATATGCGGGCGCGTGCCGTACAGACGTGGATGATTGGTTTCATTTTCGGAAAAAAGCCACTTCGTATCACCATCTGCATAAAAAAAATGTTCGCCTGCTATACGATGTTGCAGGGACAAATGATTTTCGGTAAGCGACAAATTCGGTTTATCGCCGTAATATAAACCATACGCCCAAGTATTTCTGAACCAAACCGTAGGCATACACACCAATCGCGCCGGATTATCGGCTCTGTTATGCGCAGTAATGCGTATTAAAATATCATCGTCATCGGCTTTGGTATATTCAATAAAAATATCGAAGTATTGGTTGTCGTTGAAAATACCGGTATCTAAAATTTCATATTCTTTGTCTTGTCGCGACCGTTGCGCATTTTCAGCTATTAAATGGTAGTAGGGGAATTTCTTTTGAGGATATTTATACAACATCCGCATGTAGCTGTGATCCGGCACGTTGTCTAAATAATAATATAATTCTTTCACATCTTCGCCGTGATTGCCTTCGCTGTTCGTTAAACCGAACAAACGTTCTTTTATAATTTCATCTTTACCGTTCCAAAATGCCGGTGCGCAGCAAATCAATTGCTTATCATCACTGATACCGCCGATACCTTCTTCGCCCCAACGCCATGCTTGCGATCGGGCTAAGTCATGCGTCGTATATCGCCACGCTTCACCGTCGGCACTGTAATCTTCGCGCACCGTTCCCCATTGTCTGTCCGAAAGATAAGGTCCCCATTTTTGCGTACTCATAAGATTGGTTATTGGTTATTGATTGTTGGTTATTGGTAAAAGAAATAACAGACAACTAATTAGTGTATTGTCAATCGAAAAATTAAATTGATGGGCAAAATTAGTTCTAAAAAATAAAGAACGCTTAAAAGTGGCTCAGAATTAAAATGTTTCTTGAAAAGTGTAAAGTAAATTATTTTTTTGAAATTCATTTGAGTCTTAGAAAATTTTAATACAATTCATAAAAAAACCCAAATTTTTCAAATTTGAAAAATTTGGGTTTTTAAGAATAGTACAGGGTATCTTTACTAATTCAATAAAATTACGCTACGCGACAGCACCATTCAAAACCGATTGTGGTTTGCGATTTATTCTGTAACGCGCCGGCGTTTCAATAAAAGTATAAGTTAAATACGCGATAAAAATTGATAAACCGACATAAATTAAACATAACCCCCAAGATATGAGAGCAGGTGGCGGTGGCGGCATACCGGCAGGTGCTGCCTTCGGGTCAGCGGGATTTAAGTAAGACATGATACTGCCGATTGTGAAAAAAAGCGGTTGATGTACTAAATAAATTGAAAAAGACCAATCACCTATTTTTTGAAGCACTGTTGTACTTAAAATTTTATTGACAGATACACTGCCGTAAGCGGCACTTAAAAGAATAAAAGGCAAAAAAGAAACCGTAAAAACATCAGCCACTTGGAAATGACTACAAATCAATAAACCAACGACAGCCATAAGTAAGGCGTATCCGTTACTCAAAAAATTTCTCCCCCAATTATTGACGTAGCCTTTGTGCATCATCATACCTAAAACAAAACCGAAAAGACAACGTAAAAACCCGTATTGATAGCCTACATTAATTGTATGATCGGCAGGATTTACTCTTACGAAAGGAATTTCGGGCGGAATAGTAATTATCGGTATTATCCAAAAAGTAATAACTAAATAACCGACAAAACACAAAAGCGTCACGATTATTCTGCCGACGTTATTAAGTTTATTAAAAGGCACAACTAAAAAAGGAAAAAGCATATACATCCACCATTCCGTACTTATTGACCACGACGCATGTACCCAACTGAACCAATTGTGTAAATTCATAGCTTGCAACAAAAATAAATTGGTGAGTATCGAGAACCCATTATTTGCAATTTCTCCGACGGGTGATTTCGGAATACCGAGATAAGCCGTGATTGAAAATAATAAAATCGTGTACATCAAAGTAAAAAAATGCAGCGGATAAACGCGAGCGAATCGCGCAATCGTAAATTTTTTAAAACTTTCTCCGGTAACGGATGAAGAAAACCACGCGCCGTAAACGTGCATCATAATGAAACCGCTGAGAATGAAAAAAAAATCTACCATCAAGTACATTTTACTAATCAATCCTGATTTTTCGGGTGAAAGCAACGCGCCACCCAAATATAAATTGGCATGAAAGATAACGGTTAAAATTGCAGCGATTCCGCGCAACGGCGTTAAATTGGAAATGTAATTAGATTGTGTCATTTGAATAAAAAATTGATTTAATTAATTAAAGATTATTTTTTAGAAAATTCGGTGCTTTAGCTTTCAAAAACATCCATGCCGTAACAATATTTGCCAATAACCCAACGACCGGTAATGAAACGCCCCAAAAATGATAGGCCATCAGCACCGGCTCGAAAAAATAAAATGATAGAATAAAATAAAGGAGTAAAACTAATTTTTAGTTAAGCATGAATTTTGTATCCAAAAATCAAAATTAAAAAAATTGATTTAAAAATAATAGGGTGAGAATAATTTTTCTGTGTTTGTTTTTATTAAGTTTCATTCGGAATTTTAAATCGGACTTATACAAGGTTATTACACAATATGCTCATATTTCTACACATTTGTTGCAAAGCAACTTCAAGATGTAATTTTATAACACGATTAAAAAAGCTATTGTTGATTACTTGCTACGGTAAAAAAGTCGGTGGTAACAATTCATGAAATTTATCTTGAAATTTCGTTTGAGTCAAAAGTCATTAAGATTTCTGGTTTTATCATAAGTTTGTAAGTCAGTTACACGTATTTACTTTAACAAAGGTACATAAAAAAAGTAATTATGCAATTTTTTTTCATTATAACGATGACAGCAAAAAATTGAGGAATTTGTTTTGCACTCGATTCACCAGTTTGGTGAAATGAATGTAAAAACTATTGTTTTTACTTAAAGTGCTGTATACGATACATTGCGAACTCACGTTCGGCTTAGTTCAAAATTCAAACTGATTTAATTACTTGAAACCCCAAATACAAATCTGCAGCCATCTTGATTATCAAAGGCTTCAAGTTCAAAATCATAAGGTCTGATATATTTTTTACTTTTTTCATCCATCCTCAATAGTTCCATTAGCTGGATTTGTTTATAATTGCCACCTATCTTGTCAGTACCACTCAATTGTTTTATTTCGAAATAATCGTTACTGCTGCTGCTGTCCCAATCATTTAACCAAGCATAAAACCTGCAATAAGCACCGGCGTTGATATCTTGCTTGTTTACTTTAAATGTTTTACTGAATTCGGAATTACTGCCTGCATCATAAAAACGTGTTTGGGGATTAGAACTAAGCGGATTATAGCTGTCCATTTTTGCGGTATAGTGATTTTTTTCAGATAAATTCCATAAATACGGGTTATCGGGTCCGTTAGAGTTTTTTATTTCAGTGCCATTTGCTAAAAAGAAGCGGACAGCAATATTGCCATATAAATCGGCATCATAAAAACCTATTATTTGAGAAATGTAAACGGTAATATTTGTTGTATTGGCTATTTCTTCAGAAGATAACATAAAAACCGGTGTCTCTCTCGAATCACTTGAAGTCAATTTCCAAATATTATTGGTACTGATACGCTTAGAAAAAATATCCTCGCCCGGCTTATTGAAAATATATTTACCTGAAAATTTCCATTGTGCACCTTCCATCGGTGCAGGCAAAGCAGAGGCAACAACGACGATGAAGTTTTTATTCAGTGGCAGTTGTTCTATATCAATAGGCAAGAATAAACTGTTGCCTACCGAATAAGGACTTTTAAATGTTATTGTCGCATCTATAAGTTTGTCTACGCTGTTATCGCCGGCGAGACTGTAACAATTCACTTTAAAGTTATTGGAGACATTCCCAAGCATATTTTTCATTGCTTTTTTATCTATATTAATAACGGAATTCAAAGTACCGTTGATGGGTGTCATCGCCGGCAATTTGTTAGTGCGTCTTACTTGTGCATTTAAATGTGTATCAGCGCCAGATATAAAAAATAGGAGCATAGTTAACCATACTATATTGACGCTTAAATACTTAGGATTCATAAGTGTATTTTAAAGTGATTTACAGTTGAAAATTATTTTTACAATAGTACAAAGATATTGACGTACTCAATAATTTCGGCGGTAAAAAAGAAACAAAATGTATTTGCGATTTGTGAATCAGAATTATTTAGCAAAAAATAAAAACAAGACAATCAATTTTTCACCCAAAGTGCCGCGAAAAGACCGCTTGTAGTTTGAGAAGTTAAAGTACGCTTATAACCGCGTGCTGATAGTATTTGATCATTTAATGTTAAACCTTGTTGATTGATGCCGTGTTTTTCTACCCATTGAGGCAGATTTGGCATTTTCTCCATAACAAGCGTATAGTTAGTGATTTGCCGACCTTGAGCAATATTTATATCAGTCGGCATATAGCCTTGTTTTGTCCACTTATCCAATTCTGTTTGATACTGTACAGGGTTTAAAACATGACGCGCAATCCATGCGGGCGAATTAGCTTGTTTTTGGAAAGTTGCAGAATATTCAAAATGCGGTGCGGGTAACTCTTCAAACGGTACTGCCCATTTGGCAGAAACTTTCACCGGTCGAAAACCTTTAGCATTGAGTATGTCAAATACTTTTTGATATTGCTGTGCATTGCCACAAATACCGCTTGTACTATTGCCGGTTGGGTTCGTACTAATCCTTTGAGCTTGAGTTTCTGTTTTGAAAAACAACAGAGACGTGATAATTAAAATAAATTGAAAGATTCTGATTGTCGTTTGCATTTTATTGAATTTAAAAATTAAAATGAAATTTGAATTCACTTAAAAGTCTTACCGGTAAGTTCTTTTATAATATAATTTAAGTTTATTTTATGAAAGAACTTACCGAAAGACTACTTACTATGCCAATGGAGCTTCGAAATCAAACCTTAATTAAACCCCAGTACAAAATTATATCCGGAAGCATTATGTCCACCTCCTGCTGCGCACGCCCCTTTTTGTGCGTAACCATCATAAAACATTACATGGCATTTATCGCAATATCGCCATGCAGCTTGAGTTTTACTTGACGGCTGGACATCATGAGGTAATACGAACATATAACCTATTGATGTATGCCCCCCTCCTGACGAACAAGCACCTTTTTGCGGATAGCCATCGTAAAACATCACATGACATTTGCCGCAATACCGCCACTCAGTTTGTGTAGTATTAGTTCCGGGAGCGTCGTGCGGCAAAGAAAATACATAGCCGGCAGCTACGTGACCGTGATTTACAGGCGCCACAGGTGCGGGACATGCACCTTTTTGTGCATAGCCATCATAAAACATGGCGTGACATTTACCGCAATAGCGCCAAGAAGCCTGTGCATTGTTAGTTTGAGCTACGTCATGGGGCAATACAAAATTGTAACCGATTGCCGCGTGGCCGCCACCTGTTTTACAATGTCCTTTATCCGCGTAGCCATCATAAAACATTTCATGACATTTGCCGCAATACCGCCAAGAGGCTTGTGCATTGTTGGTTTGAGCTATATCATGTGGTAACGTAAAATTATAACCGATAGCTGTATGTTCGTTACCTCCACTGCAAGCCCCCTTTTGCGGGTAGCCATCATAAAACATTGTATGGCATTTGCCACAATATCGCCACAAGGCTTGTGCATTATTGGTTTGTGCCACATCGTGTGGCAAGACAAAATTATAGCCGATTGCTGAATGTTCGTTTTGTGCGACGAGTGCATCTGCCGGGCATGAACCTTTTTGTTCATAACCATCATAAAACATGGCGTGGCACTTGCCACAATAGCGCCAAGAAG
>JAYTIA010000703.1:0-2872 GCA_043732145.1 Saprospiraceae bacterium | reverse complement strand
CGGTATTAAAAATGGTAAATTAATGACTTATTGCGTTGAGCATGATTTTGATGTGTTGCTGACGATTGATAAAAACTTAATGTTCCAACAAAACTTATAAGCTTATCCATTAACAATAGTAGTTTTTAATTCATTTACGAGTAAGCTCGATGAGCTTATCAATTTTTTACGCGACTTTAAATCTCAAGTTCACCAATTTGAAAAGCATAGAGCTTATATAATTGATTTATAAACGCCACCACCGAACGCATCATATTGGAAGAACACAACGGCAAAAAAACCGCACAATTTCGGTTTGTCAAGTTTCGAGCGTATCCGAATTAGAAATTAAATATCAAATGACCATCAAACCTGTTACTCTCGAAAAATGTTTCGTATTGAGCGTCATTATCGGTAAATTATGGTGTAGTGCGGTGGCAGCAATAAGTGTATCCGCTAAACCAATGGAATTGCTCTTCATTTGCCGGTAAAGTTGTGCGGCTATGGTAGCGACATTTTCATCTACGGGAAGAATTGTAGTGGCAGATAAAAGCAAATTAGCATCTTGAACTTTACCGGCATCGGAAGCACCTGCTAAAAGTTCATAAACAGTAATGGCAGACACATACAACCGAGTTTGAGGAGAGATTTGTGAAAAATGTGAGTTGGTACGATTAGTTTTTCTCAAATGTTCAATAAAAATACTTGTATCAATTACCATGAAGCAGGTTGAATTTTGTTAAATTGGTCGTGAATGTCCGCTATCTTAGAAACTTCTTCTTCACTCCAATTACTTATTGATTGGCTTATTTCCAAAAAGTGTGCAACTGTTTTGGGTTTTATTTCGGCTTTTTTATTTTTGGTAAGTTGGGCGGGCTGAACACTGACGGCAAAACGACGTAAAACTTCCATCAATACCGTTTCGTCGCGTTCATCTATCTGAATAATAAAAGATTTCATGTCGTATTATTTTTCACAAAATTAATACTTTTCTATAAAAAATGAAATTATTTCTGCTCCACGCGCCAAAATGCGTATACCCCGTTGAACATAACGGCAAAAAAACCGCACAATTTCGGTTTGTCAAGTTTCGCACGTATCCCAATTAAAAAACCTTTCACCCACAACGAGCAAAAAGCCGAGCCGTCTGCTTTCCTGTTTGACCGGAGGGAGTTAAGCGGACTTGATCTTTTCTTTGTTACTTTCTTTTGTATCAAGACTTATTCAGTTGACAATTGACAATTGAGAATTGACAGGCAAAAAAACTGCACAATTTCGGTTTGCGCGCTTTCGAGTATATCCGAATTAAAAAAAATTTGCACCTTATTTCAAAAAGCTCTTATTTTTGCCTTAAAAAAAGAAAACCACGTAGCCAAAAAAATCCCGCGACTGCTAACACTATCTCTTTTCGTCCGACTATTTTTAAAGCTCTATTGTACTTCTAACCTTACCAAAAAATGTGGAAAAAAAATCACGAAAACACATTTGTTTTTATTTCTTTTATTGCTTTTACGCCTTTATTTTGTTGATTTATTTTTTACTCCCGCCTCTTTTTTGTTTTCCTTTCTTCTTCTTTGTTTGTCTTTGTTTGTCTTCTTTCTTTCTTCCTTTTTTTCTTCTTGTTTATTTTTGTTCTTTTTGTTTGCGATAAAAATAAATAAACATTCCCCACGCGCAAACGTAAACAATTACGATTTTGGATTTGCGATTTATAAATCCAAAATCGCAAATCTAAAATCCAAAATCCAAATGCAACTCTTTCTCGATTCTTTCGGCGCATTTCTCGGCCTGCGTAACGGACAATTTTTGGTGCGCACCGGTACGTCGCGCAACGAACATTTATTTCCGGTGCGTGAAGTAAACGTAATATTTCTCACACGCGGTACAACGCACACCACAGACGCGCTTATACTCGCACTGAAAAATGATATCCCGATGATTATTCTCGACGGTATCGGTCATCCGGTCGGACAAGTTTGGTCGGGTAAATTCGGTTCCATCTCTACTATCAGGCGCAATCAAATTTTATTTGCTGAAAGTAACGACGGTTGGAAGTGGCTCGCCAATCATTTGCGCAGAAAAATTGATGAACAACTCGGCTTATTGCACCGGTTTTCCGTTTACTTCAACGACGACGTAAACGCTATGCGCCGTTTGGCGCGCATCACGCCGACAATACAAGGTCTGTCAAATAATTTTGAACGTTGGCAACCGGCGGAGAACGAAAACTTTTCATTAACCGCCAATACGTTTCGCGCTTGGGAAGCCACTGCTTCGCGTTATTATTTTCGTTTTTTGGCATCGGTCGTGCCGACTAAATATACTTTTGAAAACAGAAATTTTCGTCCGGCACGCGACAAGTTTAATTGTCTGCTCAATTACTTATATGGCATCCTTTACGCGTACGTCGAATTGGCGTTGATGAAATCCGGTATAGATCCGGCTATCGGTATTTTGCACATTGACAGATACAATCGTCCTACGATGGTTTATGATTTCATTGAAGCCTATCGGCATTGGGCAGATACAGTGGCGTTACAATTAATTTTTGATGACGCGTTGCCCGACGATGCTTTTTCGGAATTACCGAATTTTTTTCAAGACGACAAAGATGACTCCGAATCGCAAGGTTTTTGGCTCGCAAAATCAGGTAAGCCGATTGTCGTCAAAACATTTTTGAGTTTTATGGAAGAAAAAATACCGCACATCCGCAATCAACAAAAAAGATTCATTGTACTCGACCTCGAAGCACAAGCGTTGGCAGCACTGTTGAAGGTGCGTTGATTTGTTAAAAGGTTAATTCGATAAATCAACACCATTGATGAATGTAAGTTTAATCTTTTTATGACTGAAAGTTTGCCGCCCGTTAATTTACTTTCTTTTGTCTTGACAC
>JAYTIA010000702.1:0-2878 GCA_043732145.1 Saprospiraceae bacterium | reverse complement strand
TATGAAGTGCCGGAGCAAAATGTTTCTGCATATAGTTTTTCCGGCAGCAATCAAAAAAAAATACTTATTGCCTTTGTGGATGAAGGTGATGAGTTTTTTACGTACTTACAAAGGGTTTTATCATCGGTAAAAATAAATCTCGTTGATGATTGTTTATTGCTTAAAATAAACGCCGAAGAAGTTGACTTGCCACGCCTACACGAACTTCAAAGAGAAAGTAATTTTTCAAAAGCGATATTTTTTGGTGTTTTACCTAAACAATTAGGTTTTCAAATTGACTTGCCGAAAGACCAACAAATCATCAAAATACAAAACATGGAAATTTTATTCACGGACACACTTTCCGATATTCAAAAATCAAGCGCAACACAACGTGGATTATTAAGAGATAATTTGTTGATATTGGTTAGTTAGTTGATTGGTTAGTTTGTTAATTAGTTGGATAGTTGTAAATTAAACTCAAATATTAACTAACTAACCAATCAACTAACCAACCAACTAATCATCACTTGAATTTATTCAAAATTATAATTCCGCCTATAATCATTAAAACACCGAGTACTTGCCACAAATTAAACCCTTCACCATCTAAAACACCCCAGATGATAGCGACAAGTGGTATGAAATAAGTAATTGAGCTCGCAAAAATGGCAGACGAAAGTTGTAACATTTTGTTAAAAACAATTTGTGCTGTTGCAGTACCTAACAAACCTAGCGTAACCATTGCAAACATCGCAGATTTTCCGTTAGGTGCAGTCTTATAAATCATGTACCAATTAGTTGACAGCATATAAACCAATCCGAAAATACCGGCAAGCGCGACTGTTACTGTTGAAAGATGCAAAGGTTTTATGTCGCGCAAATAATTTTTTACAATATTCAAGTTAATACCGTAACACAAAGTGGCGAATACGACAAACAACGCCCATGTATTCAAATCTAATTCTCCTTTAGCATTCAATAAAATCAACGTCGCCGAACCCGCAAAGCCGAGAAGTAAACCAATAATTTTCAAATGTCCGCCCGAATGTCTAAAAAAAACGACACCGATAATAAATGTCATACACGGTGTCAACGCATTCAGAACGCCGGCAATAGAACTACTTAAATGTGTTTCGGCAATCGTGAACATAAAAGCGGGAATTGCAATACCGCACATAGCCGAGATAAAAACATAAAAGTAAAGATGTCGCGGAATAAATTTGAAATGTTGAATTGCCAAAAAACTCAAAGCTATTGCCGCCGTACCGATGCGCGTACTCGCCACTTGCGCCGGTGTGTACGCCGTCAATCCCCGTTTCATCAAAATAAATGAACTACCCCACGCTAGCATCAGGAAAATAAAACTTGACCAAATAATTAAATCTTTATTTGATCGTGAAGATGTACTTTGCATTATCTGTGCCTTAATTTTTAGGAATGAGAGAAAAATCGAAAATTTATTTCCCAAATCTCTCTACAACCATTCGACTTTTGTTTCAATCGGCGTTCGTACCGGTTCCGGCAAATGCAAATCAGAATAACCCATATAGAAAACGCCAAGATATTTTTCGTTTTCTGCAATCGGCGCAAAACCGGATAAGCGTTTGATAATTCCGGGCGAACTCCAATACGCACCGACACCAAGTGCCGAACACATCAACCAAATATTTTGTACTGCCATCGCTGTTGATGCGACTTCTTCCCATTCCGGCAATAAATCGGCATGGTGTTGCATGACAATGAGTATTACACACGCGGATTTTTCTACGTTTTCTGATGCTTTTTTAATTTTAATATCCGATTGTTGATCAAGCGGCATATTAGTTTTAAAATCGTCGGTGAAAAATTCGGCTAGGCGATTTTTAGCCGGTCCGCGCACAATTTTAAACCGCCAAGGTTGCGTCATTCTATGCGTCGGTGCATGATTAGCAGCTTCCAAAATAGTGGCAATAACTTCGTCGGGAAGCATTTTTGTTTGATCGTACTGAAGGGGGCGAATACTTCTGCGGTTTTTAATTAGGTCTAAAACTGTCATAATTAGCATTGAGCCATGAGCTTTGAGCTGAAAATTCATGGCATCGGGTTATTTAGGTGATTAAGTTTAAAATATTTTCTTAATTGCAAAGTTCAAAACTCAAAACTCAATGCCCAAAGCTAAGAGCTATATGCTGAAAACTACCTGCAAGATGTTCTTGAGCAATACCGTAATCGAATCGAAATTTGCCGAAACGCACGCCAAAGCCGTAAGATAAACCCGATAAATTGCGAATGCCGTTAACGGATAGTTCTTTTTTTGCTTGGTGATTGTAACCGATACGCAATTGGAAAATATCATTCTTGCCGAAAGAAATTTCGCCGCCGAAACGCAAATGTCGAAAAACATTATCAATTTCTTCCGTAAATTTATTGGTCGTTACGGTAGGGTCGCCAATTAAATTCAAATCAATGTCGAAAGGGTTATTGTATTTTAAATTCCAATGATTAAGTTGAACGGCGGCAACGCTGAAACGAAACGGCGCACGCGCCAATTTTTTAGAAATACCGATTTGAAAATCGGTTGGCATAGCAGCTTGTGCGTTAGTTGAATAATTTTTTGTTACTGTTCCGACGTTACGCAATAAAACAGTAAAGCCGAATTGTTTATCCGGATTAAAATAACTGCCGCTCAAATCTGCACCGAAACCTTGTGCCGTGTAGGATTCCAATTGAGAAGTGATATATTTTAAATTCACACCGACAGATAACCTTTCGCTAATGCTCCGACTTGCGCCTAAAACAACAGCAGTTTCTCGCGCTGTAAATTCTCCTTGTAAATTGCCAAATTCATCAGCACTTTTAAAAGTACCATAATTTATAAATTGTACGCCGGCTTGAAAAGTGGTTTTTATGCCGGCAA
>JAYTIA010000701.1:0-7623 GCA_043732145.1 Saprospiraceae bacterium | reverse complement strand
TTTTGCTGCAATATTAACAGAACGCGATTTTGAAACACCGGGACCGACCGCTCAAGCACAATTAAATGCAGATGTAGGTTATGTGAAAAATGCTTTAATTCCTATTGTTGATGTCGGTATTCAACACCAAAGCGGTAATTTAACAATTGGTGCTACTGTAGATTTGAAAACGGTTCGCCCGCGTACAGCAGTTGTATTTGCTAAACCTACTTTGAACGTTGCCGTGAGTGATGCGATTACAACAGCTTCTTTCAATGCTTATGCTAAAATTAAGTCCGGCAATACAACTTTTAAAATAAGCGGTATCTATGGTTCCAATATGGCAGATATGTTGATGGCCGGAGGTTATGCGGAATCTGTTGTTGATTCAGTTTCGGGAAAATATACTTATACACCTATGAGTGCAGTGTCTGTATGGACAGAATTAATGGGCAAAAATGGTGCATTTGAATGGGGCTTGTTCGGCGGTTATTTAAAAAACTTAGGGTTATCCGATCCGCTTGCAACGAATGCCGGTGCAGGTGTTTATCAATTCGCTTCTTTAGCGAATGTTATGAATGTAACCAGAGCATCAGGTCGTGTGGGTTGGCGTTCAGGTCGTGTACTCATCGGTACCGAATTAGAATACACAACAGCGCAACGTGGGGCTGCATTAAAAGGTGGCGAAAAAGAACTTACTGCATTAACACCATTAGCCGGTACAACTGTTGCGAGAGACGTATCAAGTGTAGTGCGTTTATTAGTAACGGCCCAATATAATTTTTAGTTATTTAGTTGGTTAGTTATTTATTAACTAACCAACTAAATAACTAACCAACCAACTTTTTTTTCTAACCAATCAAATAATTTTGAATTAATGTCAACAACTCAAACAAACTCAAGTTTGGCTTCCGTCATTGCGTCCTCTTCGGTAGGTACTTTGATCGAGTGGTACGACTTTTACATTTTCGGTTTCTTAGCCACTGAAATCGGAGCGCATTTTTTTCCGGCTGCTAATCAAACTGCTTCTTTACTTTCTACTTTTGCAGCATTTGCAGCCGGTTTCATTGTCCGGCCTTTCGGCGCATTGTTTTTCGGTCGTCTCGGTGATATCATCGGTCGTAAATACACATTTCTTGTCACCCTAGTCATGATGGGGTCAACAACTTTCTTAATCGGTTTAATTCCGGGCTATGCCACTATCGGTTTTTTGGCACCTGTTTTAGTCGTATTAATGCGTTTGCTTCAAGGTTTGGCACTCGGCGGCGAATATGGCGGTGCTGCAACTTACGTTTCGGAACATACAACTAAAGAACATCGCGGGTTTTGGACTTCTTGGGTACAAACAACAGCTACTTTGGGTTTACTCATAGCTTTAATGGTGATTTTGTTAACCAGACAAAGTATGACAAAAGAAGCGTTTGGTGCCGAATGGGGCGGCTGGCGTATTCCGTTTTTACTATCAATTTTGTTAGTTGCCGTTTCTATTGTTATTCGTTTACGTATGAAAGAATCGCCTTTATTTGCGAAATTGAAAGATGAAGGAAAAACTGCTTCTAATCCGCTTAAAGAATCATTCGGTAACAGAGAAAATTTCAGAATGGTTTTATTGGCTTTATTCGGTGCTACTATGGGTCAAGGTGTAGTTTGGTACACAGGTCAATTTTATGCGCACGCTTTTCTAAAAAACACTTGCAAACTTGATGTGACTCAAGCAGATACTTGGGTGAGTATTGCTTTAATTTTAGGAACCGGATTGTTTGTGTTTTTCGGATGGCTTTCAGATAAAATCGGTAGAAAAATTATTATTCTCGGCGGTATGGCTTTGGCTCTTTTATTTACTAAGTCTTTGTTTACACAACTTTATACAGTTGCTGCACCTAAATCGAAAGCAGGTCAAGAAAACTTAACTTTGCGTACCGGTTCTGCAAAAATGATTTTACCCGTCGGCAAAACAGATTCAGTAATGGTATCTGATACAGCTAAATTTTATTCTGACGGATCGAAATACACTAAAAAAGTTGAAACGACTATGTTTGCCGATGCATCTAAAAAACCGGTAGGTTATGCACCGAAAACAACTGAAGTAATGACTTTATCAGAATCGAATAAATGGGGAATTATCGGACCACTTTTGTGTTTATTGCTTTTTGTCACAATGGTTTATGGTCCAATGGCAGCATTTTTAGTCGAATTATTCCCGACGCGCATTCGTTACTCGTCTATGTCTTTGCCTTATCACATCGGTAACGGTGTATTCGGCGGATTGGTTCCATTTATTGCAACACTTATTAGTTCATACAATCCGTCTAATCCTTATGCAGGTTTAATATATCCGATTGGCGTAACTGCTTTATGTCTCATCATCGGTGCGTTCTTATTACCGAAAAATCCGGCGCACGCTTAAATAATTGACGATTGGCAATTGACAATTGACAATTAAATAAATGTCAATTGTCAATTGTCAATTGCCAAGAATTTTCTCATCTTTAAAAAACTAAAAAAAATGTTAGATATTTTTGATAATCAAATGTTTATCTACGCCTTAGTAGGCGTGAGTTTAATCGTTGCGCTTATTACTTTACCGGCGAATATCGGTAATTTAGTAAAAAAAGCATTCGGCGGCTTATGGATAGTGACAGCTATTTTTGGCTTTTACACGCTTTATACAGAGCTAATGAAGAAAATGACTACACCGGCTGCGACGATGCAATGGTCTATTATACTTGTAGTTTTCTCAATCGTTTTAGTTGGTTTTGCTATCTTCGGTTACTATGGCTTAACAGGCGCGTATGATAATTCTGATCAAGACTAAAATTAGTTATTAATTGTTAATTCTAAAACCAACAACTAACAATTAATAACTAACAACTTATAAAATTTTCTTTGTTTTTTTGAACTAAGTTTCCCTTTTAATAAAAAGTCAATCGCCAAATTTTGGTGGATTGACTTTTTTTATTTTTCTACACGCATCGCTGCAAAATTTTACTTCGTCCCAAATTTTCTCCCATTTTTTTCGCCACGCGAACGGGCGACCGCAAGCAATACATATTTTTTGAGGCAAATCAGATTTTGAAACCGTTTTATTTCCTTTTTTCATCAAAATATTTCAATTGTAAATACTAAATCTTAATTAAAAAGTTCTCAACGACGACATACCACCGTCAACGTGTAAAATTTGTCCGGTCATCCATGCCGCTTCTTCGCCAAGTAAAAAACTGATGGCGTTAGCAATATCTTCCGGTTGACCGATTCGTTTCAATGGGTGGCGTTTGTCACTCGCTTCTTTTTTTTCCGGTGAATTTATTAATTTTTCTGCCAACGGTGTTTTTGTGAGCGAAGGCGCAACGACATTGACGCGAATATGCGGCGCCAATTCCGCCGCCAACGACAATGCTAAACCTTCTATCGCTGCTTTTGCCATACTGATTGAAGCGTGGTAAGCCATACCTTGTGATGCCGCCACGGTACTGATGAGAACAATTGAGGCACTTGGCGCATTTTTCAGATTTGTTAAATATTTTTGAATCACACTCACGGCACCGAGCGCATTAAGTTTATATTCAGCCAAAAAATCTTCTTCACTGATACGATTAAATGGTTTCAGGTTAATCGTTCCGGGAAAATAAACTAAGCCGTCAAGTGCAGAATCGATATTCGGTAAATTATTTTTTGAATAATCCGCAACTGTATATTGGTCGGAAAAACCGGGAGCAAAAGTATTTTTTGTACTGAGTGCAATAATATGTGCAGTGCCTTGAAGTTTGTTGAACGTCGCATTTGCCACTGCTGCCGATGCGCCGGCAAAAAGAAAAGTTTTAGACATGAATAGTTGAATAGCTAAGTTTGAAATAACTAAAACTAAACAACATTTGGGTGTAAGAGTTTAAATTTCTTTTTAACAAATTAACTGATTGATTTTATTTTGCTGATTACGTTGAGGAAAAGAAAAATCACCAACAAGAGTCCGAATAAAGAAAAAATGATAATTGCAAAATATTTAATTGTCCATTCTAAAGCTATTTTTACTCTGTGCAAAATATTGATGTCTTTTCCGGTTGTGCCTTCGTAAAGTGAAAGTTTGACGGTGCAAAATTCATTTTCCGAATCAAAATTGCCGAGTTCGACGCCGAGTTCTTGCAGCTTGCCTTCTACTTCTAAAATTTTATCGTTCAAAGTGACAAAATCAGAAATTTGTCCGCCTTTAGATTTGAGTTCGTTTAATGATTGTAAAGTCTTTTCGATGGATACTTTTTTTGCGTTGAGTTTTTTGTACTCATTGGTTTTGTCCACTTTTGTGATTTCTTTTGCTTTTAAGTTGCCGATTTTTTGAATTTCTAAATAGAAAGAATCAAACAAAACCGGATTAACACCAATCATTAAATGAATTTGTCTGTTGCCGCTTTGCCCTAAATTTTGTTCGTATTGAATGACGGCATTAAAAGATTTAGTTTTTACTTTGATTAATTTTTCGTCGTTTTCAAACTGCGATGATTTAGTTTTAATTGAAGCCGTTTTTTCAAATTTTTGGTTAGCAGCTTGGTTGTATTGTGTTTGAACATCGGTTTTTGTTTTTGAGTATTCCGAAGCGTAGTTTCTTCGCAAATTATTTTGCGTACTGAAAAAATCCGCATCATTATCATTTAAAGAACCTGAATCGCCGGAAGCATAGCCATACATTAACCTGAAAATAAAAAGCACAAAAAACAATCCGACCGACCATTTGCCGGCTTGAAAGAATATGAGTTTGAAGTAGTTAGTCATTTTTAGAAATTATAAAGTAGCAGAAGGTTTTTTAGTGTAACGCCGGTGAAGTTTTTTTATTTAGCACTAAAATCATTTATATTAAACGACTTAGACTCATTTTTCATAAATTTTTTGCAAAGCCGATTTCACGTCCGGAAATAAAAAATTAAATCCTTCTTTAACCGCGTGTTCCGGAATAACTTTTGTAGAATTTAAAACGACACTCGCCATTTCACCCATCATGATGCGCAAACCGAAAGGCGGAACCGGTAAGTAAATAAAATTTTTATTTTTTGCCGCACCAATTGCTTTCGTTAAATCGTAATTCCTCATCGGAGTCGGCATAACGGCGTTGTAAAAACCTTTTGCGTTCTTATTTTCAATTGCCCAAATAAACATTCGACACACATCGTCAATGTGAACGCATGAGTACCACGCTTTACCTCTCCCGAAATAGGCACCGATACCGAACTTAAAAGGAAATTCTAATTCCGGTAATGCTCCTCCCGATTTACTTAATACGATTCCGATACGTAATAGGGCGGTTCTTATATTTGTTTTGAAAAATGGCGCAACGGCATTTTCCCAAGCGATTGTACTTTCGGTTAAAAAACCGGTTGTCCCGGGCGTAGAATTTTCGGTCATTAAATCATTACCTCTATCACCGTAAAATCCGATAGCAGATGCCGAGAGATAAGTTGTCACCGTATTTTTTTGAGTTGTCAGTGTATCGAAAAGCAATTTGGTTGAAAACGTACGACTTTCTATGATTAATTTTTTACGTGCCGGTGTCCAACGTTTATCGGCAATACCTGCACCGGCTAAATTAATGACAGTATCAACGCCAATTAATGCATGTGTATCAATGGTTTGTGTATCCGGATTCCAAATAAAAGTTTTGTAAATATTATTCTTTTCAAGTTTTCTTGAAAGCCACCGCACTTCATAGCCGTCTGCTTGCAACATTTCGCTGAGCCGTGTGCCAATTAATCCGGAGCCGCCGGCGATAAGAACTGTTTTCATAAAACTTTGAGCTGTGATAAATTATAAATTTGAATACCGAATCTTAGGCGTATTTTTTTCTCAAATTATAGCCAAAAAACAAGTTTATTTCTTTCATTCAATCCATAAAGTAAAAAACAGCAACAAGGCTATTTTGTTGCTGTTTTAAAGACTTATCTGTAAATGATGAATTAAAATGGATAAATCTATTTTTAAAATTCGTCGTTTATTATTAAAAAAATTATTTCTTTTTCTTTTCTTGACGTTCCGGACGCAAACTGCGGACGGTATGTCCCGCTTGCCACATTTCCGAACTACGCATTTCAGCAAGTTCAATATCCAATTTTTCGCGATAATCGGCTTGTGAATTAGAATCAATAGAACGTTGTGCTTCGCGTCCGGCAGCAACTTCGCTGTAAAGTTCGGCAAATACCGGAGCAGTTGCGTCTCTGAATTTTTTCCACCAATCCAAGGCACCGCGTTGCGCTGTTGTTGAACAATTGGCGTACATCCAATCCATACCGTTTTCTGCAACAAGCGGCATGAGTGATTGCGTTAATTCTTCAACCGTTTCATTAAAAGCTTCACTCGGCGAGTGTCCGCGTTTGCGTAATTCATCGTATTGAGCAGCGAAAATACCTTGAATAGCACCCATCAAAGTACCGCGTTCACCGGTTAAATCAGAAAAAACTTCGCGTTGGAAATCTGTTTCAAATAAATAACCGGCACCAATACCGATACCGACTGCAATAGCACGTTGATGTGCATTGCCTGTCGCATCTTGAAAAACGGCATAAGAGGAATTTAATCCGCGTTTTTGCAAAAACATACGACGCAATGATGTACCCGAACCTTTTGGCGCAACCAAAAATACATCAATATCAGTCGGCGGAACAATTTGTGTGCGCTCTTTATAAGTAATACCGAAACCATGCGAAAAATATAATGCTTTTCCTTTAGTTAAATGGGCTTTAACTTTTGGCCAAGCCGCAATTTGCGCGGCATCGGAAAGCAAATACATGATGATAGTGCCGCGTTTACATGCTTCATCAATATCGAAAAGTGTTTCGCCCGGCACCCAACCGTCGGCAATTGCTTTATCGTAAGTTTTTGAGGGACTGCGTTGTCCGACGATGACATTAAATCCGTTGTCGCGCAAATTAAGTGCTTGACCAGGACCTTGAACGCCATAACCGATAACGGCAATGGTTTCTTTTTTTAATACACTTTTAGCTTTTCTAAGTGGAAATTCTTCGCGTGTCACTACATTTTCTTCAGTGCCACCAAAAATTAATTTTGCCATGATAATTAAATTGGTTTTATAAAAAATTCTTTTTTTATTCTATCACGGAAAAGATATTGGGCATTGGGTATTAGGTACTGGGTTTATAGTTTTGCCAATTGCCAATATCTAAATAATACAATACTTGTTTTCCGTTGAAAATTCGGCAAAAGTACAAATCTTAATGATTAATTGTTAATTGTTAATGGTTAATTTGTGATAACCGAACTGAAAACTGTTAGTTTTATAGAATTGCCCGTTAAAAATTGTAAATACTACAACTTGTAACGGGCAATTAATCATTACCAATTAATATCTAACTATTAATAGCGGTACATATCCGATTTGAAAGGACCTTTTGTTTTTACACCGATATAATCAGCTTGTTCTTTCGTCAATTCTTCTAATTCAACGCCTATATTAGCTAAGTGCAAACGCGCTACTTTTTCGTCGAGGTGTTTAGGCAAAACATAAACTTTGTTTTTATATTTTTTATGATTCGCCCACAATTCCATTTGCGCCATAACTTGATTCGTAAACGAAGCAGACATAACAAACGATGGATGACCCATGGCACAACCCAAATTCACTAAACGCCCTTCCGCCAAAACGAT
>JAYTIA010000700.1:0-2897 GCA_043732145.1 Saprospiraceae bacterium | reverse complement strand
GTCCGATAAATCGCGGCGTAGAAATAACTTCCGATGTTGCAGACTCCGATCAATCTATTATTTTAGATCAAGTTGAAAATGGTGTTGCCATTAGAATGGCTGTATTGTATTTGCTTGCTGCGAGAAAAGGATAATAGGCGCCGACTAAACACTCAAATAAATTTTCCGGTGACCACCAAACTTTGAAAAAACCATTTACCTTTACGACCCGTAACAGATACTTCCGAAAACAGGACAGGAGTCCATCTTTTTTTCTTCTATGACTAAATATATTTTCGTTACGGGTGGCGTTACTTCTTCACTTGGGAAAGGTATTATTGCCGCAAGTCTTGCCAAATTACTCCAAGCAAGAGGATTTTCTGTCACTATTCAAAAATTCGATCCTTATCTTAATGTTGATCCCGGCACACTCAATCCGTATGAACACGGCGAGTGTTACGTTACTGACGACGGTGCCGAAACCGATTTAGATTTAGGACACTACGAACGGTTTTTAAATATTTCGACATCTCAAGCAAATAATGTTACTACAGGTCGCATATATCAAACTGTTATTAATCAGGAACGTGAAGGCATTTATCTCGGAAAAACAGTGCAAGTTGTGCCGCACATTACTGACGAAATCAAACGACGCATACAATTGTTAGGGCAATCCGGCAAATACGATATTATAATTACCGAATTGGGCGGCACTGTCGGCGATATTGAAGCGTTGCCGTATCTCGAAGCCTTACGTCAATTGCGTTGGGAACTCGGCAACGATAATTGTTTAGCGATTCATTTAACCCTCGTTCCTTATTTGAATGCAGCTAAAGAATTAAAAACTAAACCAACACAACACTCCGTCAAAGAATTACAAAACATCGGAATTTTGCCTGATATTTTAGTTTGTAGAACTGAGCATCATTTAAATATGGATTTGCGCAGAAAATTAGCTTTGTTTTGTAATGTTGAAGTTGGAGCCGTGATTGAAGCGATTGATGCAGACACGATTTATGCAGTGCCGATTTTAATGTTAGAAGAAAAATTAGATACGGTAGTTATTAATAAATTGAGATTGAAAGATAGACGCTCACCGGATTTAAATAAATGGAAAGAATTTTTAGATAGAGTGCGTTTCCCTAAGTTCGAAATAAAGATTGGTTTGGTCGGCAAATACAACGAATTGCCGGATGCTTATAAATCTATCTATGAATCTTTTATTCACGCCGGATCTGTCAATGATTGTCGCGTAAAAGTTGTGCCGATTCATTCTGAATCTTTAGAAAAATCGGAAGATATTATTCCTCAACTTCAAGATCTTAACGGACTTTTAGTAGCACCGGGTTTTGGCGAACGCGGTATAGAAGGCAAACTCGTTGCCATTAAATATTGTCGTGAAAATAATTTGCCGTTTTTCGGTATCTGCCTCGGTATGCAATGTGCGGTTGTAGAATTTGCACGTAACGTAGCACACGTTGAAGGCGCGGCGTCAACAGAAGTTAATCCAAAAACTAAAAATCCGGTGATTGATTTAATGCCGGAACAAAAAAAAATATCTGCAAAAGGTGGTACTATGCGTTTGGGTGCATACAACTGCGAATTAAAAAAAGGTACAATAGCTTATGATGCCTACAAACATAAAAATATCAGCGAACGTCATCGCCACCGTTGGGAGTTTAATAATCATTATTTAAAAACACTGCAAGAAGCCGGCATGAAAATAAGCGGCATAAATCCGGAAACAGAGTTGGTTGAAATTATTGAATTGCCAAATCATTCTTGGTTTGTCGGTGTTCAATTTCATCCGGAATTAAAAAGTACGCCGGAAAATCCGCATCCTTTATTTGTCTCGTTTGTAAAAGCGTGCTTGGAAAATGATAAATTAATATGATAATTCTAATACTGCTGACTGCTGTTGCTATTTTGCTTTTTCTGATAACTTTTGTACGCCTAAATGCTTTTATCGCACTGACAATTTCTGCTCTAAGCGTAGGTTTTATGCGCGGCATGTCTTTGAAAAACATTTTAGAGTCC
This sequence comes from Saprospiraceae bacterium, assembly GCA_043732145.1. Taxonomy (GTDB): domain Bacteria; phylum Bacteroidota; class Bacteroidia; order Chitinophagales; family Saprospiraceae; genus JAAFJT01. Next base: position 881 of record JAYTIA010000700.1, on the reverse strand, counting down.
GCACAGAAAGGTATTGGCTCAACACTTGGCGGATTGGTTTTGGTAATGGGTTTTGGCGTGATGTTGGGTGCAGTGCTGGCAGAAACCGGTGCAATAAATCAAATTGCCAATAAACTCATCGCTTTTTTCGGAAAAAAAAATGTCAATATCGCTGTACTAATGACGAGCTTCATTGTCGGCATCGTTTTGTTTTATAACGTCGGATTTGTAGTTATTGTACCGCTTGTTTTTACAATTGCAGCAGAAACCAGTTTGCCGCTCATTTATCTGGCTATTACTATGGTATCTGCATTGTCAGTTACACACGGATTTTTACCGCCACATCCGGGACCAACTGCGATTGTATTAATATTTAAAGCAGATTTAGGAAAAACACTTTTTTATGGTTTGCTTTTAGCTATACCAAGTATCATTATCGGTGGTTATTTTTTTCCGAAATTTTTAAAAAATATAAAAGCTCAACCGCCTAAAGGATTAATTGAAATAAAACATTTTGATGAAAAAAAGCTGCCTTCTTTTTTATTGAGTTTATTGGTTGCTTTAATGCCTATAATTTTAATCGGCGGTGCTACTCTTGCCGAATTTATTTTGCCTAAAGATGCACCTCAGCTCAATTATATAAAATTTTTCGGCGACCCTTCTATTTCAATACTTTTAGCTTTGATTTCAGGTTTTTTATTTCTGGGTGTTTTTAAATTGGATAGCGATACGAATTGGAAACAACGCGCCACCAATTTAACTGAAAAAATGAACCGCTCTGTCGCGGGAGTGGCTCTGATTATTTTTATTCTCGCTGCCGGCGGTGCGTTCAAACAAATTATTCAAGATACCGGCATCGGAAATGATTTGGCAGAAGTTTTTAAAACACTACCACTTTCGCC
>JAYTIA010000699.1:0-2906 GCA_043732145.1 Saprospiraceae bacterium | reverse complement strand
ACGACAGCACTATACTCGCACAAAAAGGTATGATGTTATTGCCTTACAATCGTTTCATCGAACCGGCAGGTGTTGTTATTCGTTACGGTGATCCGAATTTAGAAAACCATAGTCTTGATTGTGTGATAACGCCGGATGGAAAAACTTTGGCGGTTGAAGATCGCTACGGTTGCACATTCATCGGCACTCTTACAAACAGTATCGTATTTCGTTACGAATATAAAAACACACTTGCGGAAAAAAGTTTGATGAGTGTTTATTCGGGTATAAAAACGATAAACATAGAAGGACAAACGCACATTTTTTGGAGCGCGGAAGATCCGAAAAATAAAAAAGCGGTGGTGTTTGATGTTGTTTGGGATGGAAAAACTGCCATGCCGGCGCGTAAATTTTATTTCGAACCATTCGCACCGGCAACACTTGCCCTGCCGAATGATATTGCAATACAAAATGAAAACGGTGAATACTTTTTGTATGTCGTTTTAAATGGTAATAATCGTTTGAATAAAATTCGATTAAAAGATCAAAAAACAATTTATTCGGTGCCTACAGGTATGGCTCCATTCGGATTAGTTATCGCAAAAAATAAAATTTATGTAACGAATTGGGCAGGAAAAATCCCGGATTTGAATAACGGGCAAGAAACAGCGGGTATTCCTTACGCCAATGTTTATATTAATCAAAAAACCGGTGCAACTACTTCCGGTACCGTTTCGGTTTTTGATTCTAATTCGGGAAAAAATTTAACGGAAATAAATGTCGGATTGCATCCAAATGCGATTATCGCAAGCACGAACAAAGCACAAGTTTTTGTTTCCAACGGCAACAGCGATAATATTTTTGTGATTGATACGCAAAGCGATGTGGTAACAGATTCTATTGATGTGCGATTAGATAAAGGCGATAAACCATTCATTGGCGACTCACCCAACGCATTAGCTATTGATAGTACCGGAAAATTTTTATACGTTGCCAACGGAATGGATAATGCTATTGCAGTTGTTGGACTTACTGATAATAGAAATAAGTCTATCGTCAATCAGTCCAACATCAGTAAGTCCAAAAACATCGGTTTCATTCCCACCGAAACTTATCCGAGTGGTATCGCTTTGACGGCTAATAAAATTTATGTCGCAAATTTGGAAGGAGACGGCTCACGCATAAAAGACGAAAAAGGTTTCTTCGGACATCATCAAGGCGCGACAGTTTCTGTGATTCCTATACCTCAACTAAATCAATTACCGAAATTAACGGCAACGGTTGAAAGAGATAATTTTTTATTCAGGACAAAATTAGCGCAATTGCTGCCGCGTCCGAATATGGCACCGAAACCGGTGCCGGAACGCATCGGTGAACCATCAGTGATTAAACACGTTTTGTACATCATCAAAGAAAATAAAACTTACGACCAAGTATTCGGCGATATTAAACTTGGCAACGGCGCACCTGATTTATGCGTTTTCGGCGACAGTATTACACCGAATCAACACCGATTGGCAAAAGAATATGGTTTAATGGATAATTATCACGCGTGCGGAAAATCTTCTGCTGAAGGGCATCAATGGACAGATGCGGCGATGACTTCCGATTATGTTGAAAAAAATGTGCGGGCTTGGTTTCGTAGTTATCCGCACATTCAAGCCGATGCGTTGGTGTATAATAAAACCGGTTTTATTTGGAATCAAGCATTAGATTACGGAAAAAGCGTGCGCATTTACGGCGAAGCATGTACACCGACGACAGAAAAAAAACAAACTTGGACTGATAATTACAATTTATATCGGCAAGGAAAAATACCGGCGTTTAAAAATGTGTCCACCATTTCGCGCGTGCGACCCATTCTTGCACCCGGATTTCCCGGCGAAGGTTTTGAATTTTCAGATCAAATGCGCGCCGATAATTTTATTAAAGAGTTAAAAGAATACGAACAAAGTGCCGGCGATAATTTGCCGCAACTCATCGTCATGGCTTTGCCAAATGATCATACGATTGGTACGAATCCGAAATATCCGACACCGCGCGCCATGATTGCCGACAATGATTTAGCGTTGGGCAGAATTATTGAAGCACTCTCGCATTCGCGTTTTTGGTCAACGACTGCAATATTCGTCACCGAAGACGATACGCAATCGGGTTGGGATCATATTTCAGCTTATCGCACAACGGGTTTAGTGATTAGTCCGTATAGTAAACAAACCGGCAAACTCATCACAACCAATTACAATCAACTCAGTATGTTGCGCACAATTGAGCAGATTCTCGGCATTCCGCCGATGAATATTATGGATGCAACGGCTTTGCCGATGTTCGATTGTTTCACGGATAAACCCGATTTAAAACCATATCAAACATTGCCAAATATTATTCCTTTAGACGAAATGAATAAATCAACGGCATTGATAAAAAACAGTCTCGAAAAAAAATATGCCGAACTATCGCAAAATTCGGAATTTGAACACATAGACGGTGGTGACGATGATTTGCTCAACAGAATAATTTGGTATGCCGCAAAAGGCGATAAACCTTTTCCGAAAAAATTCACGCTTCCTAAAGATAAAAAAGATGATGACTGATGGGGTTCTTATTCTTTATCGTAAAGTTGTAATTTTGTCACCGAATACAAATTTTAGATTTAAAATCTAAAATCTAAAATCCAAAATGAATTATATACGCCACTTAATACCGGATCGCATAGAAAATCTAAGTATTCTTATTGCCATCATAATTTTTACAATAATTATTGAACGCATTGCTATTCGCGCTTTCAGTCATTTTATGTTGAAACGCAGTGCGACGAATGAGAACGAGTTGACTAACTATAAATTTTTAGGCAATGCGTTAGCGGCTATTATTTATACCATCGGTTTTATTATTGCGATTCGAGAATATTCGCCGTTGCGATCGGT
>JAYTIA010000698.1:0-2914 GCA_043732145.1 Saprospiraceae bacterium | reverse complement strand
ACGTGAAGCGTGGGCGAAAGGATAATTAAAAATTAAAAATGCTTTCAAGTATGACATTTTGGTAGCAGAAAGATTTTTATATATACGTTAAAGCAATTCTTATTGACCATGCAAAAGAACCTGTTTTAAAAAAGCATAAGATACTTGGAAAGTTACAGAGATGTACAAATCGAAATGATTTTTCCGGAAGCAAATAAGGAAAGAGAATATTGTACATTTTATCCGACGTGTCGTTGGATTTGGTTATTAGATTTTACGAATCAACGCTTAGATTATCTTTTGAAATGGTCGTCGAAAACGAACAAACAATAAGATGCTCGCAACGGTTCGATGAATTCGTTAAAACGAAAAAGTTATGTGAAGTTTAATGAATAAATTGGTCGGTGAGTCAATGCAACCGACTAACCGACTATTATTATGAACGTTCCAATCATGTCGCATTTAGCGGCAAATAATGAGCAACCGGAAATTTTATTTTGGGTAGGTTGTGCTGGAAGTTTCGATCCGCGTGCGCAACGTGTGACGATAGCTTTTTCTAAAATTTTAAATGCTGTCGGAATCAAGTTTGCGATTCTCGGTAACGAAGAAATGTGTTCGGGTGATCCGGCGCGTCGTGCCGGCAATGAATTTATTTTTCAGATGATGGCGTTGCAAAATATTCAAACGCTGAACACTTATAACATCAAAAAAATTGTTGCCACTTGTCCGCATTGCTTCAATACTTTAAAAAATGAATATCCGGCACTCGGTGGACATTATGACGTTGTGCATCATTCTGTTTTTTTGCAACAACTGATAAATGAAGGCAAACTGAAAGTGGAGGGTGGTGCATTTAAAGGAAAAAAAATTACTTATCACGACTCATGTTATATGGGGCGCGTGAATAATATTTATGAAGCCCCGCGTGAAGTCATCGCAGCACTTGATGCCGATTTAGTTGAACTGAAACGCAGCAAAACAAATGGTTTGTGTTGCGGTGCGGGCGGTGCACAAATGTTTAAAGAAGATGAACCCGGTAATAAACGCATCAATATCGAACGCGCCGAAGAAATAATCGCTTCGGAAGCAAAAGCTGTTGTTGCCAATTGTCCGTTTTGTATCACCATGCTTTCCGACGGCATGAAAGCAAAAGATAAACAAGATGTGATGGTTTATGATTTGTCTGAGTTAATTGTACAAGCGAATCACTTATAATTAAAAATTAAAAATTAAGAATTAGGAACCGAAAATTTTTTAATTCTTAATTCTTAATTCTTAATTCTTAATTTTTTATGAACATTGGTTTTGACGCTAAACGCGCTTTCAATAATTTCACAGGTCTCGGCAACTACAGTCGTACACTGATTGAAACATTGGCGCAATTTTATCCCGAAAACACGTATCATTTATTCACACCAAAATTAAATACCAATCCGCGCATTGCCGATTTTTTAGAAAATCCTTCGATTAAAGTACATACACCTGCTTTTCCCCTAAATAAAATTTCTCCGCTGTGGCGATCATTTTTTATTAATGAAGATATTTTGCGTAGTGATGTCAGTATTTTTCACGGTTTATCGCATGAATTACCGATTGGTTTACCGAAAAAAATCAAACAAGTTGTTACTGTTCACGATTTGATTCAAGAACGTTATCCGGAATACTACAACGCCGTAGATAGGAAAATTTATACACTTAAACTCCAACAGGCTTGCCGACAATCAAACGTTGTTGTAGCTATCAGTGAGCAAACGAAAAATGATTTAGTTTACTTTCTAAAAATTGATCCGCAAAAAATTCGCGTAATTTATCAATCGTGCGATTTTCAATTTTCGATTGACAATGGTAATCAAATCGAAAATCGAAAATCGAAAATCGAAAATCGTTACGATTTACCCGAAAACTATATTCTGTACGTCGGCACTGTTAATGAGCGCAAAAATTTATTGACTTTAGTAAAAGCGGTTGAACAATTAAAAAATACGCCCGACGAAATAAATTTGGTGGCTATAGGTGACGGCGGTGCATATTTTAAATTAGTTCAAGACTATATGGTTCAAAAAAAATTAGAAAAACTTATTTATTTGCGCCCGAAAGTTGATTTCGAGGATATGCCGGCGATTTATCGCGCCGCAAAAATTTTTATTTACCCGTCATTTTTTGAAGGTTTCGGCATTCCGATTATTGAAGCCTTATGGTCAGGGGTTCCGGTAATAACAAGCATAGGCAGCTGTTTTTCTGAAGCTGGCGGAAAAAATTCAATCTATATTAATCCGCATCAACCCGAAGTAATTGCCGAGGCTATAAAAAAAATTAATAACGATTCGGATTTAAGGCAAATGATGATTACTTCAGGCAGATTGTTTGCAGAAAATTTTCGCGCTGAAAAAATTGGCTCCGAGTGGATAGATTTATATAAATCTTTGAATTAATTCTACATATTTCTTCGATACTGCCCACCCACTTCATAGAGCGCATCCGTAATTTGTCCGAGCGTACAACATTTTACAGTCTCCATAAGTGCATCAAAAATGTTTTCATTTTTTATAGCAACTTCTTGTAAATTTTTCAAAGCAATTTTAGTCGGCGCAGTAAAATGTTTATGAATTAAATCGCATGTCCGAATTTGATTTTCTTTTTCATCTGTCGTGGCACGAATAACTTCACGCGGTAAAACGGTCGGCGAGCCTTCGCTGTTCAGAAAAGTATTTACACCGATAATTGGTAATTCGCCGGTATGTTTTTGCATTTCGTAATGCATACTTTCTTCTTGAATTTTATTGCGTTGATACATAGTTTCCATTGCTCCCAAAACACCGCCGCGTTCCGTAAGTCGGTCAAATTCTTTTAAAACTTCGCGTTCAACTAAATCCGTAAGTTCTTCGATAATGAACGCACCTTGCAACGGATTTTCATTTTTTGTTAAACCGAGTTC
>JAYTIA010000697.1:0-7693 GCA_043732145.1 Saprospiraceae bacterium | reverse complement strand
CAGATACCAAACCGGTTGAATAGGTATGTTTATTTGCGATAAAAGTATGCCGGTGCACAACGGGAACAGCAAACGCAAAAAAGGATATTTTTGCCAGTGGGAAATCATAAAATTAATGAATAATGAACAACGAACAAGAAATAATTTACAAAAATTTATTGTAAATTATTTCTTGTTCGTTGATGCGTTGTCTCGTAGTATTTATCAGTCAAAGATAAAAATATCCAATAGAATATCAAAAATTTTTCTTTATTTCATTGTACTCTTGTGTCTATGTGGTAAAGGCTAATAACACAAATCTTTAAATCACATAAATAGTTACTTATTCTTTATTAAAAAATTAAAAATTTTATTACCTTCATTCGACAATTTATCGCCTTAAACTTTCAAGAACAATGACAATCAAAATTAAACCGGCAATGAAAAAACCAATCTTACTTTTACTTTTATTATTTTCTATTTTAAAAACTTCGGTGGCACAAATCACCATCGAAAAACTTTTATCGGCACCATTTTATTCAACCATAACTGTTTCACCGACAGGTTCAAAGGTGGCGTGGATAAAAAATGAGCGCGGCATCCGAAATATACAATTGGCGGATGCGCCAAATTACAATGTAAAAAATTTGACCAACTTCACGGACGACGATGGACAAGAAATAACAAATCTTGATTGGACGTCAGACGCTTTGGAATTATATTTTGTGCGCGGCAATGCACCGCAAGTGCGCGCAACAGCTTCGCATAATCCCGCACATTTGCCGGATGGTACTGCCCCTATGATTTGGAAAATAAATAGCGCGACGGGTAAATTAGAAAAAATGGGTCTCGGAAATAATCCGACAGTTTCACCGAACGGCGAACGATTGGGGTTCTTGCGCAATGGACAAATCTTTTTTAAAAATTTATCGGATACCTTATCTCCAAAACAAATTTTTACGGTGCGTGGTGCATGTTCGTCTTTGCGTTGGTCGCCGGACGGACAAAAATTGGCATTCGTGAGTAGCAGAACGGATCATTCGTTCGTAGGTGTTTATGATTTTCTGAAAAAAGATTATACTTTTTTCGAACCGGCAATTGATAACGATGCGTCACCGTCGTGGTCGCGGGACGGAAAAAGTTTAGCGTTTTTGCACATCCAACGCAATGTTGACCTCGTTGCTTTTTCAATGCCGCATCGCGAAGGTGCGCCTTGGTCAATAAAAATTGCAGATGTTGCTACCGGTAAAACGCGCACCGTTTTCATGGCTGATGCCGGTTCGGGCAGCGTTTATACACCACACAACGGACACGACCAATTGATGTGGTCGGTATCAAGCGATAAAATATTTTTTTGTTGGGAAAAAACCGGTTGGCAACAACTTTATGCAGTGGCAACATCCGGCAATTCAAAACCGATTCAAATTACCAACGGTGCTTTTGAAGTGGACGAAGTGAATGCCGCGAAAGATAATTCGAGTTTAATTTTTAATTCGAATCAAAACGATATAGATCGCAAACATTTTTGGCGCGTCAATACTGGCGGAGAAAAGTTTCAACCTGAACAATTAACGTCGGGCAATTCAATTGAAGCGTTGTTTCATATTGCGGCAGACAGTAAAACAATTTTTTATATTCACACTGACACACGAACACCGACTCAAGTGGCGGTTTTATCGGATGGCAAAACGCGCATCCTCACAAAATCCGAATTGAATACGCCACCCGAACAACTTGTCGCACCCGAAGCATTAACTTTAAAAGCATCGGACGGTATCAATTTTTACAACCAAGTTTTTTATCCGAAAAATTTCAAAAACGATAAATCGCATCCGGCACTTATATTTGTACACGGCGGTTCGCGCCGGCAAATGCTTTTGGGTTTTCATCCGTCGCTTTATTATTCCAACGCCTATAATTTGAGTCAATATTTTGCGGCGCAAGGTTATGTGGTTTTGAACATCAATTATCGAAGCGGTATCGGATACGGACGCGATTTCAGAGAAGCACTTGATTTCGGTGCAACGGGTGCAAGTGAGTTTAGAGATGTGGAAGCTGCAGGTGAATGGTTGAAAGCTAACGCCGGTGTTGACGCAAAGAAAATTGCAATTTGGGGCGGCAGTTATGGCGGTTATTTAACGGCACACGCTTTGGCGCGTCGCTCGGATTTGTTTTCGGCAGGTGTTGATGTACATGGTGTACATAATTGGAACACATCTATCCCAACTTTTACGCCCGACTATGATTCGCTGCGGTATCCGAAAATGGGAGAATTAGCGTATAAAAGTTCACCGATGAATTTTATTGACGGTTGGAAATCGCCGGTATTGATGATTCACGGCGATGATGATGCAAATGTGAATTTCGGTGAAACGATGTTTTTGCAGCGCGTTTTGCGCACAAAAAATGTAGAAACGGAACTTCTCGTCATTCCGGACGAAGTACACAGTTTTCTCCGTTTTAAAAGTTGGTTGACAGCTTATACCGCTATTATTGATTTTTTTGATAGGAAAATAAAGAAAGCGAAGTAAAAAAAATCAAAAATACAATTCTAAAGATTTTTTACAATATTTGTATGAAAAATTAGGTTTTAGGTATTAGTTATTTAAAAAAATTTAGAAACAACACCTAATATCTAATACCCAATACCTAAATACAAAACTAAACTTACACAATACAAAAGCTATGCGCACCATTACTTTTTTATTCATAATTATTTTTCTTTCAATAGTTTCACTTGTATCCGCACAAAAAGTAACCATTGACGGTTATGTTTTTGAAGAACATAATCGCGGATTTTTGAATGAAGTAAACGTCACCATTCTCGATCAAAATGCGACGTTGATTGGCAAAACTATTTCCGATTTGTCCGGACATTTTACTTATGATGTCGATGCCGGAAAAAATTATGTGTTACAATTTGAGAAAAAAGTTTTTAAACCTGTTATTCAAGAAGTATCTACCGCCGGGAAAAAACCGGGGGAAAAAATCTTCATTGAAAAAGCGTTACCGCGTTTGTCAGGTTATTTATTAGAGCTTTCATTGGCGGAAAAAAGATATTCGGAAGATATTCCGGTAGATGCTATTTATGGTGCGCGTGTAGAAATTTATAACAACACGACACACAAAGAAGAACTCGTTCTGGACTCAATTAAATCGCCGAATGTGAGTTTTACGCTACAACAAGGCAACCATTATACTTTTTTAATTCGCAAAAAAGGATTTTTTACTAAACGGTTGGAAGCGCACGTTAATATTGACAGTTGTTATTTATGTATGGAAGGTTTCGGAACGGTTACACCGGATGTTTTAGATAACTTAACGTCGTCGGAAGATAATAAAATTGGCAGTTTGTTGGCGAATATGGAAATGGAAAGAATTGATACTAATCGCAATATCATCATTGACAATATCTATTACGAGTATAACAGTTTCAATATCACGACTGCTTCGCAAAAAGAATTAAATAAAATAGCGAATGTACTTAAACTCAATCCGTCGATTGTCATGGAATTGGGTTCGCATACCGACTCACGCGGTTCGGATGAATTTAATCAACGTTTATCGCAAGAACGTGCGCAAGCTGCCGTGAATTATGTTGTTTCTCATTCTAACGGGCTTATCGAAAAGGGCCGCATCAAAGCTAAAGGTTACGGCGAAAGTCGCTTAATCAATCGTTGCAGCAATGGTGTTTTATGCAGTGAAGAAGAACATTCAAAAAACAGACGCACAGAATTGCGCATTATCGGCTTTACAAAAGATAATTACGATGGAAAGAGTCTTTTAGAAATTATTCATGCTGAAGAAATGGCGAAGTTTATTTCTTCAGATGAAAGTAATAAAGAGTATAAAATACCTGTAACTCCGGAAAAAATTGTCACACCGGTTCAACCAAAACTCACTCATGAAAAAATCGTCGAAAAAATAAAAGAGCAAGCGGCACCAAAATCAGTAACACCGCTGAAGACAACCGAAATACGCACAAATACAAATTCCAAACCGACAAATGCAGAGGTTGTTGTCAATGTAAATCCTATCGGAATTTATACGGGCTATAAAATAGAATTACTGAAATCGGCAACACCACTTTCAAATGCCGATCTGAAAATGGCAGCAGAAAATTTTTCGTCAGACATAAACACAGATAAATTACCCGGCGGACAAATTTCTTATCTCATCGGCACACTTTCCGGTTGGACGGAAGCAGAACGTTTTTTGGCAAAAGTTGTCGCAAAATATCCGTCTGCGAAAATTGTGGATTATTTTAAGGGGAAGAGAATTGAATGATAGATTTTTTTAGACTTACTGACAATAGACTTACTGACTATAGACTCACTGATATTGGATTTATTATGAGTGAGTCTAACATCAATATGTCTAACGTAAATATTTCTACCGTCAGTAAGTCCGCTATAATGTACTAAGCTTTCTTCTAAAAACGATTATTTTTTTATGAATTGAATATAAATTTTCAATCCATGAATCAGTAACCCCGGCATCTATATAACCAAGTGTATTCGCAATTAGAATTTGTGTTTCTAATTCAAATGCTGAACCAAGAGCAATATCAAGAAAATGAACTAATTGAGCATCTGTTCCTCTTCCACATCCTTCTGCTATATTAGATGGTATTGAAATAGCAGCCCTACGCATTTGGGAAGTTAGAGCAAACAACTCTTCTCTTGGAAATTTTTTAGTGATACTGTATGTGGCAGTAGCATTTAACATTGCTTCTTTCCAAATCAGCAATTCTTTAAAATTATGATTCATATGAAATTCATGTTTTAATTTTAGATAAGTGAAACCTCAAAAATCGAACATCAAAAAGTCCAAAATCAGTAAGTCCAACGTCAGTAAGTCCATTATTTCAATATGCTTGTGCCAACCGCACAATGTAAACATCTTTTATGGTCGCAATAATTTTGTTTGAGGTGAATAAGTGCTTGAGTTTGTGCGGCAGAATCCGGTTTAACGGCAAGTAATTCCCAGCGTTCGATGATATTATTTTTTTCGGTTTTAATGTCGTGTAGTAATTGAACGGCTCGGTCTTTTATGTCTTCATCATGGTGTGTTTGTCCGTAATGAAAAATAAAAGGCACAACAACATTGATGAGTAAAGAAGTAATAGTTTGTTTTCCTAAATTTTTGTTCGAGCGCGGAGAAATTTTATCGAAAACAAAATGCGTTTTCCAGTAATCACTTGCTGATACTTCAAATAATTTTTCGAGTTCGGCGATATTTTGCGCTTCCAATATTTTTGAAAACAAGTGACTGCTTTTGTGTATCAATGCAGCTAATAGTGCGATTTTCATCGTCGGAAAACCGGAAGGACGCATCCGCAAAGTTTTAAAAACGGAAGAAGCCAACGGGTTTAAATTGTATTTGACGCGCAAAAAATTGTATTCTTTTTTCAGCGATAAGGCGTAATTGTCTTTTACATCATCAGTTAAAAATCCGGCTTGACCGAAAAGTAAAGCTTCAATCGCCGGCAAATTATTTTTCAATTTAGCCAAAATCAAATGCGGAACAGTTTGCGCCAACCATTCCATTGGCGTATCATTTACTTTACTGCCGAAATATCGCGCCGTGAAATGCCAAAAAGTTTCTTCCCAATCATTTTTATTAGCATCCAAACGCAAAGCGATTGCCGTTGTTTTCATTTCTAAACGCTCAACCAGGACACGCGACAACCACATTTTTTTTACCAAATCGGACACTTCGTTCCAATGTTTTGCACAAGGAATCCAATTTTCATTGTGCAAAAGCGCGTGATATTTTGGATAAATGCCTTCCGGAATATATTTTTTCATAACCAAACAGGGCAAATTATCGCCACCGTTGGTTTTTATCGGCACATCCCCCTCATAAACAACGTGTAGAATCACATTTGCATATTGTTTATCGTTTTGGTGTTGGTGCGCCAACCAATCAGATGCTTTAATGTGCATCTCAATATTTCCCGCCCAAGTAATGTCTTTGATATTTATTTTTGCTTCCAAAAAATCGGGTCCGGCATTGGTATTATAGGTGCCGAAATCGAAAATTTCTATTTTGTCGCCGGCTGTTGTACATAAATCGCGCACATCGAAACGGCGCGTACGCCACAGGAAATGTAAAAATTCTTCTCTCATTTTGTATGTTAGTTTGTTCGTTGAATGAAACAAAAGTAATTAAATTTAACAAGAAAAAAACTATTAGAGAGATATTTCAAAACAGCGGTTGTTTTCATCCAATTGCTCATTACCGACTTCCTAAAAACTTTGTTTTTATTTACGAAATTTCCATACTTTTGTACATTGATTAATTCCAAAATTTTAAAATCTAAAAAGTAAATGGACAATTTATTTGTTTTCGGCAAAGAAATTATTGACGAAAAATCTATCCTCCAACTCAAACGCTGTTTTTCCGACGAAGATTTAGCCGTACTTACTGCCGATGCGCATTACGGTTACGGGCATCCGATTGGCGGTGCGGTGGCTTATAAAAATAAAATTTCCGTCTCCGGTGTGGGTTTCGATATCGGTTGCGGCAACAAAGCCGTGCGCACCGATATAAAAGCTGACGATATTAAAGTTGCGCAAGTGATGGATAAAATTTTTAAATGGATCGGTTTCGGAGTCGGTCGTCCGAATCAAGAAAAAGTAGAACACGAAGTGATTGACAAAATTTCTAAAGCCGAGTTTCGTCCACAAAGAAAATTAGTTGGAACGGCTCAAGTACAACTTGGTACTGTTGGTTCAGGCAATCATTTCATAGATTTATTTCGCGACGATGACGGTTGGTTATGGATTGGCGTGCATTTCGGTTCGCGCGGTTTCGGACATAAAACGGCGACGGGTTTTATAGCGCTGTCACAAGGTTTGAAGTTTGACGATAAAGTCAAAGAAAGCGCGATGGATGCACCGCCAATTTTATTCGATACCGCATCGGAAATCGGTCAAGATTATATCGCCGCGATGTCGCTCGCCGGAGAATATGCTTATGCCGGTAGAGATATGGTTGTTAAAAAAGTATTAGAAATTCTCGGCGGAAAAAGTACTTTTGAAGTACATAATCATCACAATTTCGCGTGGCAAGAAGAACATTTTGGTGAAAAATATTGGGTGGTGCGTAAAGGTTGTACGCCGGCATTTCCCGGACAGCGAGGTTTTGTCGGTGCCACTATGTCCGACACATCCGTTATCATCGAAGGTGTTGATTCGGAAATTTCTAAAAAAGGTTTGTACTCAACAGTGCATGGTGCCGGCAGAATTATGTCGAGAAGAAAAGCGGTTGGCAAAACGAAATATTTGCGCGATAATTTTGGACAAAAACGTTCGACAGTAATTTCAAAAGGAGCCGTAGATTTTGATTTGGTGAAAAAACAAATGCGCGCCGCGGAAATAGAATTGCGCGGTGCAGGTGCCGATGAAGCTCCCGAATGTTATAAAAAACTGAACGAAGTTTTGGCGTATCAAGGTGATACAATTAAAGTTTTATTCAATCTGCATCCGATTGGCGTAGCCATGGCTGGTGAAGATGTTTATGATCCGTATAAAGATTGATTTACGATTTTGGATTTATGATTTACGATTGAAAAAAATAAAGCGCGAAGAAATTAATTTTTCTTTGCGCTTTATTTTTTCAAAAAAGATTTTCAAAAAAGATTTTCAAAAAAGATTTTCAAAAAAGATTTTCAAAAAAGATTTTCAAAAAAGATTTTCAAAAAAGATTT
>JAYTIA010000696.1:0-2920 GCA_043732145.1 Saprospiraceae bacterium | reverse complement strand
AAATACCAAATTTTTTAATCTAAAAATTAACTTTTTTTTGAAACAGGTAAAAATAAAACGTCGGGTAACAAAAATAGTAAAAAATGCCGCAAAATTTGTCAAATACTTTTTCGTTCAATAACTTCGCCGAAAAAATGAGAAAAAAAATTTCAAGCCAAATTTCCGGTTTAGTAACGTGTAAATAATAAAGTGGTCAAATTAATTTTTCGACTTACTTTTCTTTGCGGAGTTTGACAGTTAATTTTAAAGCGAGGAATGCAAAGGTTTTACAAAGTCCGGAAAGGAGAATTTAGAATCGCACCCACTTATTACTTAACCGTTCCCTACAAGCTGAAATTGTTCATTGTTCTTTATTCATTGTTTATTAAAATAGTCATGGATTTATTAAAAAATAAAATCGCACTCGTCACAGGCGGTGCGCGCGGTATCGGCGAAGCGATTGTACGCCGATTTGCGGAAGAAGGTGCTGTTGTTATATTTACTTATATTTCAGATAGTTCGGCGGCAAAAGCGGATGCAATTGTGTCGGATTTACGCGCTAAAAACCATACCGTAGAAGCCTTCCGATCTGATGCATCTAATTTTAAAGATGCGGAACTTTTGATCGAAACGATTGTAAAAATGCACAGTCGTTTAGATATTGTCGTCAACAATGCCGGCATCACACGCGATAATCTGATGCTACGCATGACAGAACAACAATGGGATGAAATTATGAACGCCAATTTGAAATCCGTTTTCAATGTGACTAAACACGCTTTGCGCCCGATGCTGAAACAGCGCGCCGGTTCGATTATAAATATGAGCAGCGTCGTCGGTGTTTTCGGTAATGTCGGTCAAGCGAATTATGCGGCATCGAAAGCAGGTATTATCGGTTTTTCAAAATCTATAGCCAAAGAATACGGCAATCGTTCCATTCGTTGCAATGTCGTTGCGCCGGGTTATATCGAAACAGAAATGACGGAAGGCTTGAGTGACGAAGTAAAACAGGCGTTTTTAAAAAACATTCCGATGGCCCGTCTCGGAAAAGGTGAAGAAGTAGCAGATACTTGCATTTATCTCGGCAGCGATTTGAGTAAATATGTTTCGGGACAGGTTTTGAGCGTTTGTGGTGGTTTGAATTGTTAATTGGTTTATTAGTTTCTGAATCAGAATTTTCAGTATTACCCAAATTTTCAAAATGTAAGAATAGATACTATTCTAAATAAGTTAACATTCTGAAAATTCTGATTCATAAACCAATTACTAACAAACCAATAAACCAATCATTGATAAAAAATAAATTTTGCGGAATAAAAAAATATAATTAATTTTGGACATGAACAAGTTTCATGTATTTTCTATTTAATATCTATTGTCAATTTTCAATTGTCCGGTCGTTCAATGAAAAAGCACTTACTTATACTCGCCTGTATTTTTTACAGTTTTATTATATCTGCACAAACGCGGTACAATGAAGGCACGAAAGGTTTTATTTACAATAAAGAAAAAGGTGTCGATATTCGTCTGCATACGCAAAACGGTTGGGATGTAAATTATTTTTTTGGCGACATAAAAAATTATTACACTACTACGTTTTACCGCATCGGCGTGGGTGAATTAAAACATTTTAAAGAACTTTCTAAAACTTTGGATGGTGTTGCACTTTATCCGACGCAAGGATTTGGTTCTTATACTTTCGGAAAACAAAATTATTGTTTTCCGGTGCGCTTGAGTTATGGTCTCAAACATTATTACACCGAAAAAGCGGCAGTAAATGGTGTAGCTCTCGGCATTTCTTATTCCGGAGGATTGACGTTGGCTTTGATGAAACCCTATTATTTGGAAGTGAATACCGCGCAAGATGTGCAACCGGCAATTATAAAATATACACCCGAAACAGAAGCACAATTTTTAGACATTTCACGTATTCACGGTAAAGCGGATTTTTTTAAAGGTGTCGGTGAAACGAAAGTTATTCCGGGTATACATTTACAAGCAGGTGTACATTTAGATTGGGGTGCGTTCGATGAATTTTTAAAAGCAGCAGAAGTGGGTATTATGCTTGATGTATTTGCAAAAAGATTGCCGATAATGACACCGACAGATAGTGCGACTTCAACTGATAAAATAGATATTAATAAGCCATTCTTCCTTAATTTTTATATTTCGTTTCAATTTGGAAAAAGAGAATGATTGATTTACCTGTAGTAGATAGTAAACCTGCAAATAAAGATGAACGCATACGCAGACCGGATTGGTTGCGCGTAAAATTGCCGATTGGTGAAGAATATAAAAAAGTACGCGCCCTTGTTGACACACATAAGTTGCACACTATTTGTCAATCCGGAAATTGTCCGAATATGGGTGAATGTTGGGGTGCAGGTACCGCAACGTTTATGATTTTGGGCAATGTTTGTACGCGTTCGTGTTCTTTTTGCGCCGTAAAAACCGGTCGCCCGACAGAATTAGATACTGATGAACCTTATCGTGTTGCGGAAGCAATTAGTTTGATGCAAGTGAAACACGCCGTCATTACGTCTGTTAATAGAGATGAGTTGAAAGACCGAGGCGCGGAAATTTGGTTTAAAACGGTGGTGAATGTAAAAGCCTTGAGTCCGGACACAACAATTGAAACATTGATACCGGACGTAAAAGCGAATTGGGTCGCCTTAGACACAATGATTTCCGGCGGACAAGAAGTGGTATCACATAATTTAGAAACAGTACCACGGTTGTATAAACTTGTGCGTCCGCAAGCGAAATATGAACGCAGTTTGGAACAGATAAAACGCACGAAAGATTACGGCAAGCGCACAAAATCCGGCATTATGGTCGGTCTCGGAGAAACAAAAGAAGAAGTTTTTTCGACAATGACTGATTTGCGCGAATACGGTTGCGAAGTCTTAACTATCGGACAATATTTGCAACCGACAAAAAT
>JAYTIA010000695.1:0-2924 GCA_043732145.1 Saprospiraceae bacterium | reverse complement strand
AATACGGAAATTAATTCGGATAAGTTGAATGGCAAATTATGCTTAGAAAACAGAAATAAATAAATTCTACCTACAGAATTTATTTATTTCTATTTTCTCACAAGATACCCATTACTCATCTTATGCTGCTTGAAATTACAAGAAGTCAGAAAAAGGCAGAGTCAACATTTCAATCAATTCCGGATTCATTTTTGCGAACGCACCTGCAAAATTCAAAACGATAAATTCTTTTTTAGTGTAAGCTGCCGGAAATAATTCTTTTATGCGTTCTTTGTGTTGTTTTTCTTTTACAAATAAAAAGTAAATGCTCATATCCGCCGTCGTCGCTTGTGCTAAAAATAATGTCATTGGTATCAATAATCAAATACCTTGGTATCTGCCGGCTGATTTACAATATTTTAAAAGAATAACTCAGCATCACCATATTTTGATGGGGCGTAATTGTTTCGAAAGTATCGGCAAACCCTTGCCGAATCGTACCAATATCATCGTTACACGCGATTTATTTTTTAGTGCGACAGGCTGCCTCGTCGCCCACTCGATTGAAGAAGGCATTAAAATTGCCAAACGCAATAAAGAATCTGAATTATTTATCATCGGCGGCGGTATTATTTACGAACAAACCATTAATTTGTGCGATAAATTGTATCTCACCGAAGTTAATTTGGAAGTAGAAGGCGATATTTTTTTTCCTGAAATCAATACAAAAGAATGGCAACTCGTGAGTGAAGAAAAACACGAAAAAGACGAGAAAAATAAAATGGATTATACGTATAAAATTTTTGAAAGAGCGGATTAGTTGGTTAGTTAGTTGGTCGAATAAAACCAACCAACCAACTAACTAACCATCCAATTAACCAACTAACAATCATCATGAAAGAATATTTCCCGCAAATTCACGCATTTTTAAAAGAAAATAAAAAATTAGTCATCGCGACCGTCATTAAAACGTGGGGTTCCGGACCGCGACAGCCTGGCGCGTGTATGCTTATTTCCGATGCCGGCGATATTGTCGGTTCCGTTTCCGGCGGTTGCGTGGAAGGTGCCGTTTGGAAAAAAGCACAAGAAGTTTTTGCCGACGGAAAATCGCAATACCTGAAATTCGGCGTGAGTGACGATGATGCGTGGGCAGTCGGATTAAGTTGCGGTGGTTCTATTGAAGTTTTTGTAGAAATGTTTTTGGCGCACACGTCACCGCACATTTGGGAAGTCTTCGAAAATGATTTGCAAAATAATAAAACTGTTGTTTTGATGACGGCTTTAGATACAACTGTGCCTCGACATTTATTGATTGAATCGGCTAAAATAATCCGTCCGGATGGTAACCGGAACGTCGCACACGTTCCCAATACGATGCAAAGTTCCATACAACATAAAAATGAAGTTTTTGAAAATGACGGCGTTTTATGGTGGAAACAAGTGTTCGCAAAAAAAAGTCAATTAATTATTGTCGGAGCTGCGCATATTACCGTTGATTTGGTGCAACTCGCACATCTTTTTAATTTTGAAACGATTGTGATTGACCCGCGCGGCATTTTTTCGGAAAAAACAAACTTTTCAACACCGCCGGATCAACTTTTTTCCGATTGGCCCGATGAAGTGCTGCCGAATTTCGATTTAGATAATCATACATATACCGTGTTACTGACGCACGATCCGAAAATTGATGACCAAGCATTGCACCGGTTATTAAAATCAGATGTTGCCTATATCGGTGCATTGGGCAGTAAAAAAACGCATGAAAAACGCGTGAAGCGTTTACAAGATGCCGGCTTTCCGGCAACCGACATAGAAAAAATTCACGCGCCAATTGGTCTCGATATTCACGCAAAATCTGCCAAAGAAATTGCGTTGAGTATTATGGCAGAGTTGATAAAAATAAAAAACGAGTAACGATTTTGGATTTTCGATTTGAAAAATTCTCCAAAAAAAATTTTGCACAATTATTAAATCTAAAATCTAAAATCTAAAATCCAAAATCATGGCTCTCATTCTTCCCGTTCACGACATCTCTCCGCAATTCGGAAAAAATTGTTTTATCGCTGAAAACGCCACGATAGTGGGCGAAGTTATCTGCGGCGATGATTGTTCTTTTTGGTTTCAAAGTGTTGTGCGCGGCGATGTAAATTATATCCGAATGGGCAACAAAGTAAATGTTCAAGACGGAGCCATCATTCATTGCACTTATAAAAAAGCACCGACAATTATCGGAAACAACGTTAGTATTGGACACCGTGCTATCGTTCACGGTTGCACAGTGCATGACAATGTTTTAATCGGCATGGGTGCAATTGTGATGGATCACGCGGTAGTAGAATCGAATGTTTTAATTGCCGCCGGTGCAGTAGTTCTCGAAAATAGCATCCTCGAAAGCGGACATATTTACGCCGGTGTACCCGCGAAAAAAGTAAAAAAACTTTCCGAAGAAACTTTCAAAGACAGTATCGAGCGCATTGCTAAAAATTATGTAATGTACGCGGAATGGTTTAAATGACTTTGGAACTCCGAACCAATGCCGCGCCACTGGTTTTTCTAAAAACCCCCAATACCTAATACCTCATACTTGATTTATAAAAAAAAATTGCTCAAAACAAAATATCTTTGCAGCGCGTTAATACATCAAATCAAAAACTAAAATTTATGATACAAGATACACTGATTACACACCTTATCGGTGAAGAATTGGACAGACAAAGAAAAGGTATCGAACTGATTGCCAGCGAAAATTTCACATCTCAAGCCGTGATTGATGCAATGGGATCGTGTTTAACAAATAAATATGCCGAAGGTTATCCCGGTAAACGCTATTATGGCGGTTGTGAAGTCGTGGATAAAATTGAGCAAATAGCGATTGACAGATTGAAAGAATTGTTCGGCGCGGAATATGCCAATGTACAACCACACTCCGGTGCGCAAGCGAATGC
>JAYTIA010000694.1:0-2925 GCA_043732145.1 Saprospiraceae bacterium | reverse complement strand
AGCACCCGTAAAATATCTGCCGACTGCACCGATGCGCCCCAAATTTTTTTCAACCCGCGTTTTTAAATTATAACTTATAAGTTCATCGGAAGTACTCGCGGCATAAATTGTACCGTCAACGCCGGTTGTCATCGCATTAAGCGCGTCGGCTGATGTTCTGAAATTGTAATAAGGATTGGCATACCCGGTAACAGTATCCATTTCATATAAACTATTTTTAGTAATAGCGTAGAAATTTCCGTTCGGGTGAAAAGTAACATCACCATATTTCAACCCCGAAGGATTATGTCCTCTGTCTTCAACGCTGCAATTAGAAAGGTCAATTTTTTGAAGCGTACCGCTACTATTTACCACAAAAAAATCTTGAGCTTGCAATGCGTTGTTGCAAGCTAAGCATAAAAAGAAAATTAAGAAGTGAAAAAATATCGGTAAACGACGCGCCATTAAGTTGTTGATGAATCCGATTTTTAAACCTGCGACAAGGTTATAAAACCTCGCCGACGTTATGAACAGCATTTGAACAAACATACTATCGGATAGAATAACGCTTCATTTTAGCTTTTTGTTAGAAATGAAAAAAAATAAATATTGTACTACAACATTATCCGGAAAATACGTTAATTTTGACGTAGTTTCTACTCATTGAGATTTTTAAACCCAATAGAATACCTATAACCACTTTTGCATTGCTGTATGAAAACTTTATCGCCCGTTACATCAAGTATTTCGATTTTCGATTTTCGATGTCATTTCGCTCATCTTTTTTCTTTTTTCTTTTATTAAATTCTTTATTAACTATTGTTATCTTGCATCGAAAAAAAATAGTTCATTAAGAAAAAATTTGGACATTATCCGCCTGCACCGCGAATTATAATTTTTTTTAACGAACCATTGAAAAAGAAAACTTATTTTATTAATCCAATTTAAAATCAAAGAAAATGGCATACATAATTTCTGAACCTTGTATTGGTTGTAAAGATGCTTCATGTGTTGCAGTTTGTCCTGTTGATTGCATTTACGAAGGTGAAGACCAATATTATATTAATCCTGATGAGTGTATTGATTGCGGAGCTTGTGAACCCGAATGTCCTGTGGAAGCAATCTTTGCCGATGATGCAGTGCCTGAACAATGGAGTAGTTTTATAGAAAAAAATAAAAGTTTTTTTGGATTAGCTCCACGAGCCAAAATAATACGCAATTCAAAAACTTCATAGGACACAAAAGAAAAATAATCACGAAGTGCGAAAATAGCAAAAACGCTTTTTATCGCGCGTGCGTCGATTTTTTTCCAAATCGTATTGGATACCGTTTGCCCCTCTGTACCGGCAATAATTATACATTTTAACAACGGCGACATGTACGCACCGTTCAGATAATGTATTCCTCATCGAGGTTAAATAAATGTTTTTGACAAGTCATTAGTAAGCGGTTTTATTTTTACAAGCAGTTGTTTTTGCGTTAATAGAGCACAGTAAATAATCTTTTTGTCCAAAAAATTTATTCAAATTTTTTTTTAATTCTTGTGACGTTTAAATAATTGATTGTCTTTTTTGTAGATAAAATATTACCAAAAAATATTCGAAAATATTATTTAAAATAAAAAAAATGTCGGACATTTAGAGAAATTTTTTCTTCTAACACTAATTAATAAAATTTTTAAAACCAATAGAATAACCTGTAACCACTTTTGCATTGCTGTATGAAAACTTTCTCGTCTGTCGCATCGAGATTTTCGATTTTAGCTCGTCAATCTTTTTTCTTTTTTCTTTTTTCTTTTTTCTTTTTTTCTGCTTGCCAACATAAAACCGTAGCACCACACATGACAGCAGATATTGCCAACTATGTGTATGCTTACACCAACGGTTCAATCGCAGCCGATCAACCCGTGAAAGTGCGTTTCACCTCTGCACTCGTGCAGCCTGAAGAAATCGGAAAACCTGTTGACAACGGCGTGTTCAATCTTTCTCCGAATGTTGCCGGCACTGCGATTTGGGAAGATGTGCAAACTATTCGTTTTACGCCTTCCGAAGGTTTTGAACCGGGCAAATGGTACACATCAAAAATTCAATTGAGTAGATTATTCAAAAACATTTCCGATAAAGCGCAAGAATTTTCTTTCGAGTTTAATATTCGCGAAATGACTTTCGCACTCGAAACCGACGGCATTGAACCGGAAACAGCAGGCGATATGACAAAACAGGTTTTGTCCGGCACACTTACAACAACGGATAAAGTAGATTCTAAAAAAATGGAAGATATAGTTGTGGCAACCGAAAACGGAAAAAACTTACCTGTATCATGGATAAATAGCGACGACGGTAAACACCACGAGTTTAGAATCAGAAGCATTGAACGCACAAACAATGTTAATACCGTAAAAATAAAAGGTAACGGAAAAAATTTCGGTATCAACCAGACGATGGAGCGAGAAGTGAAAATTCCCGCTATCGGCGATTTTTCTATAATGAACGTACACGTTGTTCAAGGTGCGGGTGATCAACAAAATATTAAAATAAGCTTTTCCGATCCGCTGCAAACCAATCAAGACGTGACGGGATTGATAAAAATAAATGATTTTGAAGGGAAAATCACGACGAGTATAGAAGGGAATTCCATTCTTGTTTATACCGGAGAAAACTTGTCAGGCGACAAAAGTGTTTTTGTGAACAATGCCGTTAAAAATTATCAAGGAAAAAAATTATTGCGTTCCGGCACTTATGTTACCACTTTCAACAGCAACAAACCGCAAGTGCGTTTGGTCGGCAAAGGTGTGATATTGCCGAGCGATGACGGAGTCAATTTTCCGTTTGAAGCCATCAATTTAAATTATGTGGATGTTGAAATTTTGAAAATTTACAACAATAATATTTTGCAGTTTTTGCAATTCAACGGTATTGACAACAGCGACAACAGTTTAGCGACGGT
>JAYTIA010000693.1:0-2925 GCA_043732145.1 Saprospiraceae bacterium | reverse complement strand
ACCGGCATAAGAACATTAGTTAAATTAAATGCGACAGATGCTTCAGGGTTTGATTCTTTAGCACTCGATTTCGGAAAATCCTACCGATTGTCGGCTTCTAAAGAAGGTTTTTTACCGGATTCCGTTGAGTTCAACACAAAAAATTTATACAAAAATACAAATATCGCTGAAACGCTCACGTTGCGTCCGAAAGCAAGAATTATCACGTATGTTTTTGACAGAATTGATCGCAAACCGATTTCGGGCGGTACAATTACAATTAAAGACGGCGCGGGAAAAATACTTGTAAGAACAGTGATGTCCGGCAATACTTATACTTACAGCAATGTGAATTACGGTTCGGCATATTATATTTCTGTTGAAAAAGATAAGTTAGAACCCGATTCGGCGATAGTGACGATTGCCGATTTAGGTAAATCAACTAAAACAGAATACGTCGATTCTTTGTATCTCGGATCTTTTTCCGGTTTGCCGCTCACGCTTTATTTTGATAACGATGAACCGAATCCGAGAACAAGACAAGCGACAACGGATTTAACTTACGGACAAACATTCGCATCTTACTACAATAAACAACAAGAATATCTGACTAATTATTACACCGACAGCAAAGGCGCAACGAACAGCGTTTCAATGTCGGGTGCAAATGAAATTTCAGATTTCTTTCAAAATAAAATAAAAGCCAATTATGATAAGTTGGAAGGTTTTTGCGGTTTATTGTATAATTATTTGTCGAGCGGACATGGTTTAGAAATGAAAATTCAAGGATATGCTTCTCCATTGGCACCATTTGATTACAACCAAATTCTTTCTGCGCGTCGTATCAGTTCTGTCATCAATCATTTTCAACAATATCACGGCGGAATTTTGATGGATTATGTTAAAAATGGACACTTGCGCATTCAACTTGAACCGGAAGGCGCGGTAAATGTTACCGGCGTAAGTAGCGACCCTAAAGATCGGCGTAACTCTGTATATAGTGTGCCGGCGATGCAAGAACGGCGCGTTCAAATTTTAGAAATTAATCGCATGGATTTACCGATAGGCGATGCCAACGGTAAAAGAATTTTGCGCGGTTTGTATGCGTTTAATGAAAAAGGTATAAGAATGGGCAGCGGTCTATCTGAGGGTGTTATCAAATACGCTAAGAATGGCAAGCGTAAACGCAGTAATGATAATTCCATCAACTTAAACAGCCAAGAAATGGAAGTGGTGTTGATGGACTCATATACGAATGCTGCTATCAGTAATAGTCCGACTATTGAACTTTATGATGCTTTAACAAATAAATTAGTCGGCAAAGCGCATAAAAAAGGTAATAAATACATTTATAGCGTTGTAGGAGGCACAGATTATCTCGTAAAAGCAGGTGGTTCCGGCTATGGTTCTAAATCGTACAATACTGTTTTGTATAATTATTGGGAAGGTAATTCCGTAGTTGACACGATGTATTTAACACCGTTCGGCGGTTTGCCGACAACACTTTATTTTGATAATAATCGCCCCGGAAATTCTGATAGTTATGACCAAAGTTTCCGAGATTTTTATAGCCGGAAAGGTGAGTTTATAAAAATGTACAACAGGTTATCATCTGGTTTAGGGGTAGATACAAAAATATCGCAAGAAGAAATGCGTATGTTTTTCGATGCCGAAGTAAAAGGGGGTTATCAAAACTTAGTCGGCTTTTCGGGTTTAATGAAATCTTATTTGCAAAAAGGATATCATCTTGAAGTCGTTTTGGAAGGCTATGCGTCTTCTCTTTCAAATGCCGAATACAATAAAAATTTGGCAGAACGTCGTACGCAATGTGTCATCAATTATCTTTATATGATTAATGGCGGTGTTTTTAAAAAATATTTGAAAAACGGCAAATTAAAAATAAATATAGAAACTATAGGTTCTGCAACAAGTTCGGCACCCAACGATGCGAAAAATCCGGCTTCTATATACGGTTTAGATGCGTCTCACGACCGAAAGGTGGTGATTAAAGACATAATAATCAAATGATGAACGATGAATAATGAATGATGAATCAAAATAAATTCATTAATTGTCATTTGTCATCCGTCATTTTTAACCTTTTCAACTTTTAATTAAAATGAATCATAAAATTT
The DNA here is from genome assembly GCA_043732145.1 of Saprospiraceae bacterium. GTDB lineage: Bacteria > Bacteroidota > Bacteroidia > Chitinophagales > Saprospiraceae > JAAFJT01. The sequence continues at coordinate 811 of JAYTIA010000693.1, read as the reverse complement.
TTACCATATTCATCATTCATCGTTCATCATTTATAATTAGCCTGCTCGCTTTCATTTTTCCGTGCGCACTTTTTGCGCAAACTTTTGACGCTACTATCAGTACAAAAGAGCCGACTTGTTTTAGTTATACAAATGGCGAAGCCACTGCAACTATAGCAAACGGCACTTTGCCCATTAAATATAATTGGAGTAACGGGCAACAAGACGGACAAACCTGCTTAGGTATTGGTGCCGGTAATTATTCTGTGACCATATCCGACTTTACAGGTAAATCTGTCGTGAAAACTTTTACAATTACACAACCCACTGCAGTAGTATCTACTTTTGCTTTAAACGGTCCCTTGTGTAACGCTACCGGTTACACGGCAATTGCAACAGGCGGTTATCCGGGATATACTTATACATGGACGAATCAAACGACCAACCAAGTTTCCACAGATCCTACATTGGTTTCACCGGATGCAGGGGGATATTATTTATACGTTGCAGATACACGCGGTTGTCACGATGCGAAATATGTTCAATTAGCTGGCGTACTTACTGTGGAAATGCGCACTCTTAATGTTGTATGCGGCGGCAGTTGCGATGGTTCGGCAGAAGCACGTGTTAAAGGCGGCAAACAACCTTATACTTATAAATGGAGTTATCGCGATACGACTTCACAATCTATCTCCCCATTACCCGGCGGCAACTATTCAGTTACAGTTACGGATGCCAGCGGTTGCAGTAAAACAGCGACGGGTTTTGTTTATGAACCGACACCTTTAGCTGTGAATTTAACACTTACAGGACAATGCACAGGCGCAGCAAC
>JAYTIA010000692.1:0-2928 GCA_043732145.1 Saprospiraceae bacterium | reverse complement strand
GTCACCACTATTCTCGATTCTGTTTATGTAAAAGCGTTTCAATACGACAGTACGATTAGGAAACCATCGTGCGATTTGGGTAATGACGGTATGATACGATTGAAAGTAATAAAATGCGGCAAAGCACCGATTTATTACAATTGGGAAAACACCGGCTATACCACACGCGATTCACTCAGCAATTTAGCTGTCGGAAAATACCGCGTGGCAGTAACCGATTCATCGAAACAATACGTAGATACAGTGACTTTTATTTTAGGCAAATTCACAATTGCATTAGATACGGCAGTGAAAGCCGCACAAAATCCGTTGTGTTTTGGTCAGAAAAACGGAAAAATTTCTTTAAAACCTTCCAACGGCGTAGGTCCATACAATTATGATTTCGGTAACGGTCTTACACGCGATTCTTTTCTCACGGCTATCGGTGAAGGCACCTATAATGTAACTGTTTATGATTCGCGCAAATGTACGGGCAGTTTTACTTTCGATTTGGTGCAACCGCCCGTTGTACAACTTGATATTGATACGATAAACATTTCTTGTTTCGGAAAAAAAGATGGCGGCAGTGTGGCACACCCGTCCGGTGGTGTTGGCGGATATAAAGTCAGTTGGAGTAACGGTGCTATAGGCGATACCGTCCAAAATTTGGCTGCGGGTAATTATGTTTCTTATCTGAGAGACGGCAACGGTTGCGAAGCTATAAAAAATTTCACGATTGCTGAACCACTTGCCATTCAATTAGACACCGTGCGTACGAAATCAACGAATTGTTACGGCGATTCTACCGGAGAACTCGTTGTACGCGCTATGGGTGGCACACCGCCATATCGTTACAGTATTGACGGTTTTCGTTTTCAAACGGATCCGGAATTTTTAAACATCCCCGGAAAAAAATATAATGTCGTTGTGCGCGATGCCACCGGTTGCAAAAATACCGTTGTGATGGAAGTCGGACAACCCGGACAAATTCAAGTCAGTGCCGGTGCCGATATTGATGTAGTTTTAGGATATTCTACGACGCTTCATGCAACAGTTGTGCCTTCATCGCGTTTAATAAAGTATGCGTGGTTGCCTAAAGATTCGAGCATTAATTGCAACACCTGTCAAATCGTAGTCGTTACACCGTATAAGACAACAATGTATCAAGTCTTCGTAAAAGATTCTGCCGGATGTACGGCAAAAGATGAAGTCGAAGTACGCGTAAAAAATAATCGTCCAATTTTTATTCCGACCGCATTCTCTCCAAACAGCGACGGGGTGAACGATTTTTTTACCATTTACGGTAATCAAGCCGGCGTTTCGATAAAAGAATTGAAAATTTTTAATCGTTGGGGTGCGTTGGTATTCATCGGAACAGAACTACCGCTCGGCGTTGATCAACGCGGTTGGGACGGTACCTGGAACGGTCAACCGTTAAGTTCTGATGTTTATGTTTATTTCGCACTTATCCGTTTCGTGGATGGTGAAGAAATTTTGTATAAAGGTGATGTGACATTGATGAGGTAATAAAAAATTAAAAATTTAATGGACTTACTGACGATTGACTTACTTTTCTATTGTCAATAAGTCCATTAAAACATTTTGTTAGCAAATGAAGAAAATAATTTTTAGCTGTATTGTATTCTTTTTCACATTATCCACTGCTCGCGCCTCATGGATGCTGATACCGATGGATTTGAAACAACGCGAACATCTCAAAGCATACGGCATTACGTATTGGGTGATACAAAAGGGTGTGGAAGCGCATTGGTTACTCAATTATCGCGGCGGCAGTTTTGCAATTCCCCAAAAAGCGGAATTTGAAAAAGAATGTAAAACGCGTAACGTCACTTATGAAGTTATGTCTGATGCGGAATTTGCAGGTATCCAACGCGAAATTGGTAATCCGGAAGTGAATATGGATGATATTAAATTGGAAACCGCACCTAAAATTGCCGTCTATACACCGGACTTCGATATGAAAGGTAAACGCGTTCAACCTTGGGACGATGCCGTAATGATGGTGCTTACCTACGCCGAAATTCCGTTTGATAAAGTCTATGATCGCGAAGTAGTAGAAGGGAAACTGTCGAAATACGATTGGTTGCACCTGCATCATGAAGATTTTACGGGACAGTACGGACGCTTTTACAATGCCTATCATAATGAATCGTGGTACCGCGAAAATCAAAGACGGTCGGAAGAACTTTCCAAATCGCTGGGTTTTAAAAAAGTATCGCAATGTAAATTGGCAGTGGCTAAAACCATCAAAGAATTTGTAGTCGGCGGCGGATTTATGTTTGCAATGTGTTCGGCAACAGACACTTACGATATTGCATTAGCTGCAGACGGCGTTGATATTTGCGCCACCATGTACGACGGCGACCCGTCTGACCCGAATGCGCAACAAAAATTAGATTATTCTAAAACTTTTGCGTTTAAAAATTTTGAACTTATTTCAAATCCGTTGGAGTACGAATTTTCTACGATTGACAATCAATTTGGCAGACCGACGAGTACAGAAACGGATTATTTTACTTTGTTCGATTTTTCCGCAAAATGGGATCCGATTCCGACCATGCTCACGCAAAATCACACGCGCACAGTTAAAGGTTTTATGGGACAAACGACAGCCTTTCACAAAAATCTCATCAAATCGAATGTTTTAATTCTCGGAGAAAACAAACCTTATGGCGAAGCGCGTTATATACATGGCGTTGCCGGTCAGGGCTTTTTTTCTTTTTACGGCGGTCACGACCCCGAAGATTATCGCCACTTCGTCGGCGATCCGGAAACCGATTTGAGTTTGCATCCGAACTCGCCCGGCTATCGCCTTATTCTGAATAATATTTTATTTCCGGCAGCGAAGAAAAAGCACCGAAAAACCTAATTCGATTTTGGATTTTGGATTTTTAAAATTGAAATTCTTTTTTGAAATTCTTTTTTGAA
>JAYTIA010000691.1:0-2933 GCA_043732145.1 Saprospiraceae bacterium | reverse complement strand
AAATGAATCGCGTGTTGTACAGTAATTACGATTTAAAAAACGTGACCGGAAAATTAGTCGTAAGAAATCAAGAAGTAACGATTGAAGACGGACAAGCGAACACATTAGGCGGACAAGTGGGCATCAAGGGCGGATACAATACGCAAAACACGCAGAAACCTTTATTCAAACTAGTGTGCGATTTAAAAAACATTGATTTTCAAGAAGCATTTAAAAACGTCACTACAATCCAACGTTTTGCGCCGATTACGCAATACATTACCGGTAAATTCAACACAACACTTAGTACGGATGGTGAATTGGGAAAAGATTTAGTACCGAATTTGAGTACAATTAATGTCGCCGGATTTATTCATACCCTTAAAGGTTTTATCGCCGGAGTGAAACCGTTGCAAGATATTGCCAACAAATTCAACATCAGCGAGCTGCAAAATTTAGATCTATCTGAAACTAAAAATTGGATTGAAATTAAAAACGGTTTTCTAATAGTGAAAGAGTTTGAAAAAAATATCAAAGACATAAATTTGAAAATAGCCGGTGCGCACAGTTTGTCGAATGAAATGAACTACACCATAAAAGCTCGCGTACCGCGCACACGTTTGGAAGGTAATGCTGTCGGCGCAGCAGCCGGGACTGCTTTCAATAATATTTTGAATGAAGCGAATAAACTCGGATTGAACATAAAAAATTCTGCTTTCGTAAATGTCGCCTTTTCACTTACCGGTTCGTTATCGAAGCCCAATGTGGGTATGAAAATTTTAGGCGGCGACGGCGATGCTTCGCTCGAAGAAACGGCTAAACAAACAGCCGGTGCGCTCATTCAAAAAGCAAAAGATTCTATTACAGACATTGCTAATAAAAAATTAGAAGAAGCGAAAACGCAAGTGAAAAATGCTGCAGATAAAGCCGTTGACTCCGCCACAAAAGTCGTGAACGCGAAAGTAAACGAAGCAAAAGATAAAGCGCTGGAAGAAGCCAAGAAAAAAGCCGGCGATGCGCTCGGCAACGAAGCCGGCAAAAGAGTAGATTCTATTCTCAATAAAGCCGGTACCGATAAAAAAACAAAAGATGAACTTGATAAACTCAAAGACAAATTAAATAAATGGGACCCGTTCGGGAAAGCGAAAAAAGATACGACGGGACATTGATGTAGGTTTTTAGATTTTGGGTTTTGGATTTTAATACCTCGAAAATCCAAAATCCAAAATTCTACATCACCGCCTCCCCAATTTTACGAATTGTAGCCGAATCGCCCATTGTGTAATAATGCAAACAAGGCACGCCGGCTTTTTTTAATTCGATAGATTGTTGAATACACCATTCGGTACCGATTTGTTTCAAAGTTTTTTCGTCTTTCGCGTTTCTAATCGGATTGACTAAATCACCGGGTAAATCAATAAAAAATAAACGCGGAATAGAATTGAGTTGATACATTTTCGATATCGGTTTCAATCCGGGAACAATCGGCACGTTGATGCCGACTTTTCTGCACGCTTCCACAAAATTGAAATAATATTTATTGTCAAAAAACATTTGCGTGACGATATAATTCGCACCGGCATCTACTTTCGCTTTCAGATAAGCTAAATCTACTTCCAAATTCGGCGATTCAAAATGTTTTTCCGGATAACCGGCAGTACCAATACAAAAATTTGTTTTTGAACCATTCTGAATACTCGGGTCGAGATATTTCCCTTCATTCATCTCTCCGAGTTGTTTTATTAAATCTAACGCGTAAGCATGTCCTTCCGGATGCGGTACAAATTTATCTTCAAATTTGGCAGCATCACCGCGCAAAGCCAAAACATTATTGATGTCCAGAAAATTCAAATCAATCAAAGCATTTTCAGTTTCTTCTTTAGAAAAACCGCCGCAAATGAGATGCGGCACTGCATCAACCCCATAACGGTGCATGATTGCGGCACAAATACCCACCGTCCCCGGACGTTTGCGAATAGCAGTTTTTTCATAATAACCACTCTCGCGTTTTCTGTAAATAAATTCTTCTCGGTGATAAGTAACATCCACAAACGGCGGTTTAAATTCCATTAAGGGGTCGAGCGTATCAAAAATAGCTTTCATCGAACCGCCTTTGAGTGGCGGCAAAACTTCAAAAGAAATTAATGTTTTTTTCTCTGCGGCTTCAAAATAATCTGTAACTTTCATAATTAGATTTTAGATTTTGAATTTCAGGATTTGGATTTTTGCATATATAAATCCAAAGCTTGAAATCCAAAATTATAATGCACAAAAGTACAAACTTGTTTTGCATTGATAAAATTTTTTCGATAATTTAGATTGGGCGTAAATTGCAGATAAAATATTATCCGTCATATCGAAACTATAATAATGATGTTTTGTTTTTGATTTTGTACGTTGTCTTTCTTTTGTCTATTTATTGTACATTGTCCCGCTTATCCTATGCCGAAAATTCATTTTGATTTTTTTGAAAAAATACAAACACCGCCCGTTCAAGCCGCTTGTGTAGGTGCATTAGTAATAGTTATTGCAAGCATACTTAAATTATTAATAGTAACGCACGCCATGGAGTCCGTTGATCCGATAATATTTTGGGTTATTGGTGGTGCCGGTGTGCTTTTTTTTGCACTTATGAACAGCGTCGTCAGTTTAGCAGCCACGGATATGAATCGCTATTGGCTTTTTTCAACGCTGAGTTATGCGGCATTGGCGGTATCATGTGCAGTTATGGCTTTTGCATTTTCGGGACTTAGTATTGATGCTGCGGGTAGTTTCAGATGGATATTTGTCGTTTTGACATTCGGTTATTTACTTTTTCTTTCCATTATGCGTTTTTTGCGCAAGATTGTTCAAGTGGCACAAAAAGAAGATGGGAAATGGCAGGAGCGGATGAAATAAAGTTTAATTGACTTACTGACAATTGACTTTTTCTATTGTCAGTAAGTCAATTATCA
>JAYTIA010000690.1:0-2940 GCA_043732145.1 Saprospiraceae bacterium | reverse complement strand
CAGTTGTATAACCGTTGGCGATGAGATATTCTCCGCAACTGATAAAGTCTTTCCACGTATTGGGTTTCGTGGTTTTATAACCGGCTTTATACCAATCTTCGCCTTTTTCACTGCCGCCGCGCACGTGTGGAACGGCAATCACGACACCTTTTACTGCCAAAGAATTTAAGCGCGTACTAAAATACGGTGACATACTAATGCCGTAAGCCCCATAACTATCCATCAAACATACGTTAGAACCGTCTTTTTTCATCCCTTTTTTATAAATAATAGACAAGGGAATCATCACACCATCATGCCCTTTTACTTCTACTTCCTCAACTACAAGATCTTTGTAAGCATCCGGAAAAACTAAAGGTTGATTGAACGGACTTACTGAAAAAACATCAGTTTCAGCATTATACAAAAATTCAGTGAAAGGCTTATTCCAAGATGTGATACTTACTAAAAATGCGTTGGTTTTTGTATCTATACAATTCGCATTGGCAGAACCCGAAAACGGCAATTTTATTTCGGTCGTCGTTTCAGTCGTTAAATTGTATTTGTAGAAATGGTTGTTGATGCCGTCACTGTAATTCAACAATAAATAATCTTTGCAGCGTGTAAAGTTTTCCATCGTCATGGTTTTTTCCGGCGCAATAACTTTAACGTTTGTCCAATCCGGATTTTTTAAGTCTGTTGAAACGAGTTTGTATTTTTTTGCGCCGTTGTAAGTAATGGCGAATACTTTATCATCAACGATATCAAAACTGCGCACTATTTTATCGGCAGTTGTACATAAAGGTTTCCACGGAATTTTTCCCGAATTAAATTCACTTATGGGAGCATAGTAAATTTTCTGTTCTTGCTGCACACTGCCTTCGCCGGCAAATAAGTAGGCTTTAGAATCCTTTGCCAAGAAAATAAAAGGATACACTTTGGCTTCCATTTTTAAATCCGGATAGCTTTCATTACTGAAAAAATCAACGTCCGTTTTAGCGTCTGTTCCAAGTATATGTAATTTTGTTTTCGGGTTTAAACGCGCAGACGGATCGGTGTTATCCGCCGATTTAATCCACATATACACAAACGCTTTATTGTCGAATGTCCAACCTTCAATGCCGGCCGTTGCGTATATGGCATCCGGTAAAAATTGTTTAGTATCAACGTTCATGACTTGAATTGTTTGCACTTCAGCTCCGTTTTCGGCGTAACCAATAAGCAATTTTTTACCGTCATAACTCGGTGATATTTGTTGAACGGAAAGTGTTTTACCTGCCAAATAATTTAAAGGATTGAAAAGCAGTTGTTCAGGACTTTCCAAATTTTCGCGGAAATAAACTTTACTCACTTTTTCACCTGGCATTCTTTTCTGGTAAAAAAATCTGCCGCCTTCTTTATTTAGTGAGAAAATAACAGGCGGTTGTTGTTTGTCGAGTTGTCGCCATTCGGCAATCAGTTCGTCTCTGCCGGATAGCGTGTTCAATGTAGTATTTGTCAAATCAGCTTGTGCTTTAAACCAAGAAACGACGTTGGGATCTTTCATGTCTTCGAGTCCGCGATACCGATCTTTGTAAGTGACACCCCAATAAGTATCGCTCGCATCACCGGTTTTTGTCATCGGATACTGCAACTGAGCAAATAGATTCGAACCGTAAAGAACAACTATGAGCGTGAGGATAAACTTTGTTTTTTTTTTCATGATAACTGAATTGTTTAAATAAGAAATAAGAATTTAGAAATTATTTTTATTAAGAATTTTCGTGGTAGATTATTTAGTTTGTAAGTTTAAAACGTAAAACGGAATAGAACCCGGCGCGAGTAAATTTTTAAAAATTGAGTAATAGGCAACTTTTTTATAAATAGTCACTTTATCTTTTCTGGTATGCTTTTTTAACAAGTAAAATCCTTCGGGTATATAATCGGGACCGAGCATTGAATAATTATTGCAGTTAACCGAAATACCGGAAGGGTGATAAGGCATACTATATATATTCTGCCGGCTGTTAAATGACTGTCCGATACCGCAAGGACAATTAGGTTGGGTTTGCATAGTATTATCATTATCGTATCGCCCTTGTGCAAAACTTTGCAAATAAGAGGCGGATATAAAAATGGAAACGGCGAGTAATTTTCTCATTTGTTTTTTTTGTTGAATAGTTTGTAATTAGAGTTTGAAGAAAGGTCGGATATTAAAATCGTTAGATTTTATTTGTACCCGACCCTTTTTTGTTTTCAATTAAAGTTATTGATTCTATTATTTTTTATCAGCTGCGGGCGGTGTTAATTTATAACCCAGTTGCGTAAAAATAGACAGTGCATCATAATAAATTCGGTCTCTCTGAATTTTTCCGTCTGCAACTCTTGCGGTGTATTGATACGGCAATGTGACAGTTTTATTGAGTGATGTAAATGTATAATCACCCCAAAGCGATACCCAATTACCTTTCAAATTACCCGTTAGCACTTTAAATGTTTGTGTAACAAAAGTGGTTTTGCGATCTGTTTGGGTTTTGTAATTTTGCTCCCATCTTTTAATTGTTTGTGCCGTTGTGCTTGAATCTTTTTGTGCGGGACCATGTCCCATGTAGTTGTCAGCTAACAGCGTTTTGACTTTGTTTGTATCGCCGGATATGAGCGCGTTGTTATAGTCACTCACGACTTTCATATCGGCTTCTGCATCCAGGTTCTCTGCCACCACATCTTTATAGCGCGGTTGTGCAGCCGGCGTGTCTTGTGCTTGAATAGAAGTTGCGAACGCGATAAGCATAAACAGAAGCATTGAAAAGGAGAAACTGAACTGAATTGTTGTTTTAATTGAAGAAATTTTGTTAAAAGTGAAAAAATAATTATAGACTTAAAATCATCTCATAAATAAAGATGATTGTGAAGTTTCGTATGACATGAATCATAAAATAATTTTGGTTGTGCGGATGTTAGATTGCGCCCTGTTCTCATTTG
>JAYTIA010000689.1:0-2950 GCA_043732145.1 Saprospiraceae bacterium | reverse complement strand
CAATCAATTGAAAAACTGCATCTGAATTCCTCAAAAAAGCTTTGGTACTGCGCGTAGCTTTACGGTAGGCTTTTTGTGTGATATCAAAAGTATCGAGGGCTTTTACTGCATTGCCGGCTAAAATTTGTTTAGTACCCGTTATCCAACCTAAATTATAAGCATCAAGTTTGGGTGCGAGTTTATCAATTGTTATCCAATCTGCTCTGAAAATAGCTACATCTAGAAGTCGTTCAATCAAATGCGGTGCAATTAGTTCATTACTTTTTGCTTCAATGATATACTCAACGGCATAATTATAAAATTCATCAAGCGGGGCAAATTTTGAAATGCATAAAAAAAGGTGTATATATATCAACTCTTCTCGAATAGCCTTAACAGCAGTTTCCAATCTTTTTTTATCAAATTTATAGCCGACAAAATATTCTTTTAAAGTTTGAGGTGAATGTCCGGTGCCGAGTTCAAGCGTCTTATTCCAATAAATTCTGAATTTATCTATATCGCCCCCAAGAAAGGCTAAACGCATATTCCGAAATGCGCGTTCACTTGTTGCATTACCGTTCCAAGACCAAGTAGTAAACGGCATGGCGGTTTCTACTTTTGTAGCTGCGAGTGCAAAATCTTTGTCTTTTTTGTAGTCTTCTAAACAAATATAATCTGCTAATGCGCCTTTCATTTGGTAAGTACTGCCCTTTAACACCGCAAGTAAATTTTTAGACACCAATGAATTGAGAAACATTTTTACGTCTGCAGCATTTAATTTTTTTTGATAAGGCAGAAAAGCAGTTTCAAAAACGATTTGAATATTGGCAAGTGTAAAAGGTTCGTAAATAAGCGCGGCGCATTTCGCCACGCGCGCTTCATCAAGTGGTAATTTTTTATAAACTTCATACAGTGCTTCTACTTGTGTATGGGCAAAAACCGAAACTTTAGATACAGTCGGTTCCGATATTTTCGGCGCCATACCGATTGATTGTCTCGGTAAATTAGAACGACCCCCTAATTTTGCTTTAATAACCATAAGTGCTGCCGCAACATGTTCGCAGACATTTGCGTTCTTGCAATCGCAGCGATAGAAAATTACCTCGTCATTGTCGTCGCTTAAGATAATATCTGCTTCAATAATTTTTTTGTCGGAAGAAAGTTCTGCTGCCCAAATATGGGGCGAATTTTCATTGGCTTCCACTAAACTCGTAGTGCCGAAATAACTCAGGGCTTTGTTTTTTATGTTAAAGTCTAATTCTTGGATAACAGATTCAAGATAGATTTTTTTTGACATTTTCTATGGAATGTTACAGTAATGGTTTTTTTAAAATAGAATCGGCAAAAATAATTAAGTTTGTTGGTAAAAATTGTTTTTGAAGGAAATAATAAATTTTTTTGCTGAACGGAAGTTTTGAAAAATAAAAAAATGTGCAAGACATTTTTATATTTGAACGTATTATTTTAGCGAATATCCACGAAAAAAAAACCGCGCAAAGAAAAATTAATTTCTCTGTGCGGTTTTTTTTAAATTAATTATGATTTTCTCTATGCTTTCGGACTCACACTCGGCTTTTTATTTTTAGGTTTTAAATACTTATCAAGAAATTCAAGTGTTTTATTATCAGTAGTAATAAGGTTCTCTTTTTTTTGAAAACCGTGCCCTTCTTCCGGAAATACATAATATTCAACGGGTACGCCATTTTTCTTAACACCGGCAACAATTTCATCACTTTCAATTTTCAATACTCTTACGTCGTTTGCTCCTTGAAAAACAATAAGCGGTTTGTTTATTTTTTTATAGTTATAAAGCGGCGAAGTGTTTATTAAAAGTACGCTATCTTTTGTGTTTGGATCTCCCATTTCATCATAAAGTGCTTTTCTGAATGCTTCCCAATAAGGCGGAATACTTTTTAGTGTACGCATCCAATTTGCTACACCAAATAAATCAACACCTACTTTAAATTCATTGGGTTTTAATGCTAAAGCATTTAAAACCATATTGCCGCCATAGCTGCCGCCGTAAATCCCGATAGCTTCAGCGTCAATGTATTCGCGTTGCGACAACCATTTTTTTGCCCAAATGCAATCGTTTAAATCACCGTAACCGTGATCTTTATCGTCGAGTTTAAAAAAAGTTTTACCGTAACCGTTACTTCCCCGATTATTGATTGCCAAAACCGCATACCCATGATTTACTAAATATTGAATTGAATTACTATAACCAACACGACTTTGTCCGCCCGGACCTCCATGAACCCAAACCAATGCACCCACTTTATTATATTTATTGGCTTGTAAGGGTTTATAGTAAATGGCGGGAATTTCTTTACCATCGAATGATTTAAATCTTATTATTTGCGCTTTTGCTAAATCAGATTCGTCAATTTCCGGATTCAAAGTATTTGTTAGTTTCTTTAGTTTTTTTGTTGAAAAATTATAAACGTATAGATTGGAAGGGCTTATACTACTTCCGACTGTAAGTAATAAATTATTTTCACTATCAGAAAACATTAAGTCAGATATATCACCGTCATTTATATCAGGAAATGATATTGGTTTGTTTGTTGCATGGTCAAAAAGTAAGATTTTATTTTTCCCATCTTCATTGATGCTAACAGAATAATACTTTTCGTTCTTACTCAATTCAAGCCCGACAATATCCCATTTTGTCTCAAATAATTTTACCTTTTCATCGGTACGGATATTATATTTCACCAAATAATTGAACTCACTGCCATCATTTGTTGTGTAGTAAAAAGTATTTTCATTTTTTTCAAACGCCATAGATTGCCAATTAGCTTCATTATAGTTACTTATGCGTTTCAAATATTTATTGGAAGTATCAAAAATATAGAGTTCATTTTTATTTGTAGTAATTGATTTTGTGAGAGAGATAAACCTTTCACTCTCGCTCAAGTCTGCAATATTAAATGCTGAATCATTTTGATAAATTAATTGAGGTTGCCAC
>JAYTIA010000688.1:0-7779 GCA_043732145.1 Saprospiraceae bacterium | reverse complement strand
GAAGGAGATACTTCTTTTTGGGATGTGGTGATAAAAAAACTTTTAGATATCGGCGATTTTGTCGGCATCAAAGGTTTTGCTTTCAAAACAAAATTGGGCGAAATTTCTGTTCATGCACAAGAGTTTACCTTGCTCTCGAAATCATTGCGTCCGTTACCGGTTGTAAAACGCGATGCGGAAGGAAAAATTTTCGATGCTTTTACCGATCCTGAAATGCGCTATCGTCAACGTTATGTTGATTTGGTGGTTAATCCGCAAGTGCGCGAAATTTTTGTAAAACGTGCGAAAATTATTTCTTCAATGCGCGAATTTTTCGACGGACACGGTTGGTTGGAAGTAGAAACGCCGATTTTGCAACCGATTCACGGCGGCGCGGCGGCGCGCCCGTTTAAAACGCACCACAATACTTTGGATATGCCTTTGTATATGCGCATCGCCAACGAATTGTATTTGAAACGTTTAATTGTCGGCGGATTTGATGGCGTGTATGAAATCGGAAAAATGTTTCGCAATGAAGGTATGGACAGAACGCACAATCCGGAGTTTACAAGCGTCGAGATTTATGTCGCCTACAAAGATTATTTTTGGATGATGGAAATGGTAGAACAATGTCTGGAACACATTGCACTTGCCGTCAACAAAGATACAAAAGTTGCTTTCGGAGAAAATTTGATTGATTTTAAAGGACCTTATCGTCGCTTGCCGATGTTTGAAGCGATAAGAGAATACACGGAAATTGATGTGACGGGCATGGATGAAACTGATTTGCGCGGCGTGTGTAAAAAATTGCATGTCGATATTGATAATACAATGGGTCGCTCGAAACTGATTGACGAAATTTTCAGCGCAGCAGTTGAAAAAAATCTCATTCAGCCGACCTATATCACCGATCATACTGTTGAAATGTCGCCGTTGGCAAAAAAACACCGGAGTAAAGAGGGTCACGTCGAACGTTTTGAGTTATACATCAACGGAAAAGAAATTGCCAATGCTTACTCGGAACTCAATGATCCGGTTGATCAACGTTTGCGCCTCGAAGAACAATTAGATCTTGCAACACGCGGCGACGAGGAAGCGATGGCGATGGATGAAGATTTTGTACGCGCACTCGAATATGCCATGCCGCCGACTTCCGGTCTCGGAATAGGAATAGATAGATTAACGATGTTGATGACGAATCAAACTTCTATTCAAGAAGTACTTTTCTTTCCGCAAATGAAGTCGGAGAAGAAAGCAGTTGAGGGTTGAGAGTTGTCGGTTATATAAAAGATTCATCCCGAATTTTTCAGTTTTGAAAAAATTCGGGATGAATAATGGTACATATTTTAAGCAGGACTACAAGAAACAAAGAGCGGGAGAATATAGTTTCCCGAACCATCTTTAAAATTCAGTTCTGCATATGTATTATCTCCCCCGACACTAAATGCTTCTACGCGAATGGTCACTAATACCCAAGCGCGGTCACCGGCTCTCAGAAAAGCGGATCCGTCTAAGAATTCCGTAGAATCAAATAATTGGAAATAATCTGCATTAGTTTCGCTTTTATCTAATAGTGTAAAATTTTTCTTGCCTTGCCAAGCGTATTGATACGCCTGTACCGAAGCCGTTAATTTTGCCCATGCTCTTCTGCAATTATACCACGAATCATCTGATCTCAATATATAAAATCCGTGAAAAGCTAATATTGCCGTTAAATTCCATTTGCCGGTAACATTGGGTACAAAATGAAACCATATATTGACTACAGGAGAAGGCGTTCTTGCATATGCTTGCCAACACCAAACGTCTACATCACCGGAATCTTTAATTTTAATTTGAGAAGGGTTATCAGGAAGTACCCAGGGATTACCTCGTTCCCCATCAATATTTTCTACCAACTTTTGGTCGGATGCCATTATACAAGCACCGAAAGGAAAAAGTGTTTTGCTATTACTTTCACTTAATAGCTCAGAATAAAACTGCCTTGATTGTAATTCTGAAGAAAGTTGCGATTTTCGATTTATTAATTCCTGCCGTCTTTGCGGTAGCGTTTTTTGAAAAGTCGCTGCATCCTCCTTTTCTATTTTATCTATCATTTTTAGATCAATACCGGCATTTTCAAGGATTTTTCGTTTTTGATTTTCTTTCTCAATTTGCACTTTGTTTTTTTGTTTCTCTTCTTCTTTAGAGAGTTTCACGGCGTGTTCGTACTCTTCAATAAATTCATTATTCAATAATCGAAAATCTTTTTGAATTTCATGCAGTGCTTTCATAATAATTTATCATTTAGTTTTAAAAAAAAGGTGAATTTTTATTTATTGCAACGTTAAAACGATTGTACTGGACCGGTATCGCTAATTTGAAATAGTCGTAACCGAAGGCAGAAAGGTTGAGCGTAATCATAATGGCAGCGAAAGAATAAAGCCCCATAAACAACCCGATACCCAAATGCAGCAAAATAATATTAGCCAGCCAAAACAAGCGCGTTCTTGGAAACCAAATACCAATACAATAACCTGTCTCCATGGCAATCGTCCACCAGCCCATTATTTTCGGAATTAAAGGAAAGTCGGCAAGCCATGTAAAATTAAACTGCCAAAACTGTTCTTCAGTTAAACTGTACCATATTGCATTACCATCCCACCATTCGGTGCCCAATGATTTTTCTATACCCGCCGAAGCGTAAATAATACACATCTGTATCTGCAGAACTCTAATACACAAACGGTTGTAAGCACAAGGTTGAATTTTATTTTTCTTATTATCTAGAGACAGCGTTTCGCCTACCGGAAAAAAAATACTGTAAAATAAAGCAACGTTTAGCATAGACTCGACACCGTAAGCACCGAAACGACAAGTATTTAGTAGTGTCAAATGTAAAAACCAAGATAAAAAAGCCGTTATCCTTGTTTGCCAACCCACTAAAAATAAGATTAGAGTACCGATATAAGTACCCAAAAATAAATAAAGAAAAGTGTCCGGCTGAAAATTCGAGCCAATAAGTTGGTACAAGCGGCCAATTGTAGGTTGTAGTGGATTGGCGAGCGTATCTGTAATATCCCAAATTACTAATCCGTTTTGACCAAAAAGCAGGTAAAAATCCGGATATAATAAGCCGCATACAAGTAAAGCAATGAGTGCCACGCCTATTCTGTAAAAACTAAAAATGTGAGGCAGCATCGGTTCAAATAAAAAAAAATGCAGCCTTGACAAATATTTATTTTTCATTTTAAATTTTTTTTGACAATTTAAACACTTTTAATCCTCACTCAATTTTACGTTTGTAATCGTATGCCGAAATATGTTCCCAACGTGGTTTTACAGCCGCGTTTTTATAATTTTGCAAAGAAGGCATCGTCTGTTGAATCACCGAAACTCTTACCAAAGAAGCAGTCGGATTGAGTCGTAAAGCAGTATTACCAAGATTTCGAGAAAAAAGTTTCTCGGTTTCCGGTAATCGTACAAAATTATAAACAGTCGCGATGCGTGTATTAATTTCCGGTGTTTTGCCTCGTAGTAACCAATTTTTTTGTACACCCATACTGTCTGCTAATGTATAAAGTACGGAAATTTGATCGCCTACACGCGGCGCAAAAAAACTGTAAATATTGCTGCTGCCGGTAAATTCGCCCTCATAGAGTAGAAAATTACCGAAATTTCCTTGAATGCCCCATTCGCCAAACCGCCCGGCAAATAATATGGACAAGAGCAAATGCAGGCCGAATAAAGCGGTAACTAATTTTAGCTTTGTCATCGTCATTCGAATAAAAATGGCTGGAGCCGATCAGATTCTTAACCGACTCCCTACCATCGGATTTATTAAAACATGAACTGCGAGTTAATTAGAAAGCTACTAGACTGAACTTTAAATACCAATTAACCAATCAACGAGATTAGAAAGTTAACACACTTCCTTTTACACCTGCTACTTCTTTAACTTTAAGCGTATTGAAAACAGCCGGATTAATTTTACTCAAATTGGCTAAAACAAGTTTCAAATATTCCGGATCGAAACAACCGATTTGTTTAGGCGGAAAAATTTGCGGAAAACGACTGAATGTTAATCCTGCATCGTCCAAAGAGGCTTCGCCGTACCAACTTCTTTTAAAAATACCGGTAGATTCACCCAAATTAGGCATCAGAAAAACTTTGTCAATATTTACACCTTTCATACCCAACATATCCATCGAATCGGCTTTAATAGATGCGAAGGATTGAAAAACATCTTTTGAACCTAATATGGCATAATCTCCGGATTTAACGGCAACTATATCCTGTGCAAATGCCCAGTTCGATTTTTTTATCGCTTCTAAAATTGCATCCTTGTTTTTATACGGTATCATCGTCGGGCAAGTTTTGATGAAAACCGGCGGCGGAATAAAAGTCCGAATAATCGGCGGCCAAACAATAATGCGCGGGAATTTTTTATACCCCAAATCTTTCAATGACGGGCAAATCTCGTCAATATCCGCCAACACTTCCGTTGATAAGGTGCCATAAGTACTTTGCGTCAGAACATCATCTTTTTTCAAATCTTGAAAATTCAGAGAATAAGAAGCCGGCGGCAAATCTTTTAAGACAGCAGTAAGCGTATCCGGTTTCGGTGCCGGACAACCTGTCAATAAGAGTGTACCGGTCGCCAAACAACCGGCAGCTAAAAAGGCAAAAACTTTTGATTTCATTGATATAAAATTGTTAAATTTGTGCCTACTCTATACGCTTTTCGGCTGCCGCGCCTTTACTTTTTTATGGGTGTTCAAGGAAGTATCCCCGTTATAGAATAAAACATAAAGTGCTCTATAGCATCACACATCCATTTTTGGTGAATCGCTTTTTTATCTTGGCTGAAACAAATTTTTACTAAACCCAATTTTTAATGATCACCGTGAATGAAAAACCCATATAAAGCGACATCTTGAATTGTAAATTCTTGTTCCGTACCCGATACCAAACTTAGTATTGTACTATTGACATGGAACTACCAAATTTGCACCAGCAACTGTAAGCGTTATGCTAAACTCAGTAGTACTATTGACAGCTGTAATGCCTAATAAAGTTTCCAATTTAAAATCCGATCCGCCACCAAAACTGTGCAGCGTTACTTTCACTTTTTCTCGGTTATCGACAGTTGCATATGGATTCCCCTCGGTGTAAATATTAAAACATGGTGGAACGGATTGGGCGTAGATGTTCCGTAGATAAAAAGAACCCCAGACGATGTAAAAAGAATAACGTGATGTATTAAATTAGGCTGACCGTTCGCGGCGGGTACAAATTCTTGTTGCTCTTTTAAGTACTACAAATATTGCGCCCCGGCCAAAAACAATTGTAGTGGATAGGCGGACCGAATCCTTTCCCGCATGAGAATGATTATCTCCACTAATTATAAGAATTTCGCCATTTCCATTGGCTGTAGGAACTAATTTGGCATGAATTGCAACAACATCTTCGGATAAAATAAACTGTGACGAGCCCATATTTATTGATTTATTTGGTTTGCCTACTCTTTTAATATTACAGCTTTCGGCTACGCTGCAGAATGTTAAATTTTCATTTATGTTTATTTTTGAATACTCTTTGAGGTGCTTTAAACTAATTATTGACGAAACAAAAATACATTAAAAAAAACAATTCTTCTTACCAAAATAGGTGATTACTTAAAATAATTTCAAATTTTCTTTTTTGAATATTATTTTAGCGACGCAAGCGTTCAAACTCACCTCTTAATAAAGATAAAAAACGCGCGACCCATTTTTCTCAACTTGAAAATTCAAAAAAAAAATCATCACCCTTTTGAGGGGGTGATGATCAATACTATGGGAAAACACACTAAAACTTCAAGTTAAAAATACCGAACAATTAAACTGCCGGGTATTTACCAGTAACGAACGTTCACCAATTTTGTACTCAATGCAACTTCAAAACGGCGTAAGACATCGCCGGAAGGTACAGCTTCTCCCGATTCAATAGTTTCAATATTGTATTTCGTTAATCGTGTTTTTTCAGCCAACTGTTGTTGACTGATGTTTTTTCTAAACGTGGTAATTTTATTTGATCGCTCAACGGAATAGTTTGAGTATCATAAAACTCTTTCGATGATTTTATTTCCACTTTACCGGTATTTGGTGAAAGTCCTTGAATAAAACCCACAATCATCAAGACAAGAAGTCCTGTAGAAACTAGTTTGGTCGGAATATATGTATTGTTGTTTATTTGAAATAGTTGAAATATCATAAAATGAAAGTGAAGAAAAAATGGGAGCAACGATACCGGAATAAAACTAAAAAGGCTGACGAGTTAAATCGTCAGCCTTTCCTTATGCCAAAAATATGCATTAACTAAGCTGTTACACCTTTAGTACGATTAGTTTCAGTCAAAGCAATATTGTAAACTACTAAACCGAAACCGATTTTATTGATAGCGTCCGCAATATTGTAAAACAAATTTAAATCTTTAGGTGCAAAAATTGAACTTAACCAACCGCCCGGCATTGCCATGTAACCAATAGGATAAATTGCCCAACCCACCAAAATAAACCATGCTAAGGCACTGATGCCACTTTGCACTGCCGGAGAATTACTTTTTTCAGCTAGTTGTTTAGCTTCACCTAACCAAGCCGTGTAAAGCACATAAAGATATCCGATTGTTGATAAAGCACCCCACATCACGGACTTACTTGTCGAACCATTACTGAACGCTTCACCGATATAACCGGCAATTAACATCCAAGCTGAAGCTGCAATTAGTTTCCACATCATGGATCGTGTTGCACCTGCGGGTTTCAATAGTAAATAAAATTCTACACACATCAATGGTACAGTAAGCGTCCAATCAATGTAACGCAATGCTGTAGGTGTTTCACCGGTTGCACCATAATAATCGCGCATGTAGTAATAGTGTACCGACGCGATTCCGGTAATCAAAGAAGACACAAGAAGCGAAGTTTTCCACTTGTTATCCACTGTACCTCTTTCAACCATAAAAAAAACGGACGCAGCAAGCATAGACATGTAGCCCGTAAAAAATGTGAAAGCGACCGGATCGTCTTTCGGAATTTTGAGAACATCTAAGAAAACTGTAAACATAAGTCAAACAATTTTGAATTTAGTTAGTAAATTGGTTCCAAAAAGGCATACAAATACCACTCAATAATCCTGATAATATTCGGAATATTGCAAAATAGGTGAATTTGTTATTTGATAAATTTTACAAGGACAGTTGAAACATTTGTATGTAGCTTTAGTTACGAAATCATAAACAAAGTCACTTTAATGTTGTTCACGAAAAAAAAATATTTTTTTTGAGCTGTTTTTTTCATAAATAGCTAAACAAAAAACAAACTAAAATAGTTGAATCTATATGGAAAATGAAGTTTTCGATATAGCTGTTTTAGGTGCAGGTTGTGCAAGTTTTCAGTTACTTCATCAAATGTCACTCCAACCGGATTGGCAAAAAAAAACTGTTGCTTTACTCAGCGATAACGCGAACTTGCAACGTTCCTGGTGTTTTTGGAGTAAGGAAGTACATCCTCTTCAACATTTAGTAAAAAAATCGTGGTCTAAAATAAATTTTACAGGTAACGGTTTTTCAAAAACAGAAAATATCGCGCCTTATAAATACCATTATATTCCTGGAGAAGATTTTTTTAATTATTTCAAAAAAATATTTCTTCCGCAAAATAAAAATATTATTCAACTCACGGGAATTGTTGAAAATGTTTCGAAAAATAAAAAATATTTCTTCATTGAAAGTAATCATCTGAAATTTCAATCGGAAAATGTATTCAGCAGTTTACCTCCG
>JAYTIA010000687.1:0-7799 GCA_043732145.1 Saprospiraceae bacterium | reverse complement strand
TTTTGCTCGAATCGGCTTTTGTGAGTTACGATAAAGGCAAACGCAACGACCAACTTTTGCAATGGATTGCGGCGTGTGCCGTTCCGCCAATACCATATTTCGATTGGACGCTGCACGTTGCATCCGTCGTTGATAATTCGGGCAAATCGTTGTTAACTTTAGAAAATTTATTTCAAATCAATCGCTTGTTGTGGTTTGTTGACGGAAAAATGCCGGACAATATCCGCATTGTTTTATTGGATTGGTTAGAAAAAAATCATCCTGATGTTTTAATTTCTGTACGTAAAGCCTGGCAAAAAATTTTAGAAACTGAACAAAACACACCGCCCACCGATTCCGTTGCGTTTGAAGAACACCGCATACAAATTTTGTTCAACGAATGGCAATTGAATAAAAAATTGCCGCAACAAAAATTTGATGAACTTGAAAAATTGTTGCGCCACAACAATGAAGCGCTAGTTGTCGAATATTTGCGTCGCGCACCGACTGCACTCGATACAATCGTTCCGCAACGTTTCCGAAAATTTGTGCGCCGCGATGATTCTTTTATTCCGAAAACAAATTGGTTATTCGATTTGGGTTGGCAGTTACCGATTTTATTTTTGTTGGGCATGGCATTGTGGTTGTTTCAGCCGAAGGGGTTGGATTGTACGGGAAAAACGGTCGTTTATCACGGCAAAAATTTGTGCATCAAAAATTTACAAGATGAACTCGTTTTGTTGGAAAATATCGTGTGCGATACCATGCGCGATTTGAAAAGAATGAATGATAACTTCAATTTTAACGCGCAAGAAATTGATTCGCTCATAAAAGCAAGAAACTTAAACAAATCCGTTTTTGCTCACAATGATTATGATGTAGATATGATAACGGGACTTACCTACATCATGCGCACTGAACATTTAGATTCTTCTTCATTTTATAAAAACATTCCTATAGCTTACTACAATGCCGCCGCTTATTTTTATAATAATAAACAACGCGACAGCGCGTGTATTTTTTACAACAAACTTAATAATTGGGCTTGGCGCAATAGTGTAGTAACGGCGGAAGAATTGCAAATACTCTCATCGTTTTGTAAAACGGGAAAAGTACAACCCGATTCAGTTTCTGCAAACAGAGATACTATTTTGGGGATTGACGTTTCGCATTATGATAGCGAAACATCCCCTGTAAATTGGAATGATATGGCAGCCGCTAAAATCAGGTTTTGTTATATTAAAGCTACTGAGGGCTTTATTAATAGTGATCCGAAATTTTTAGAAAATGTAAAGGCACTAAGTAATTACAAAATTCCTTTCGGTGTGTATCATGTGTTCAGACTAATGAATTCGGATGTTCAAAGTGAAATTAAGAATTTTTTAAACACAGAGATTGACTCTCGCAATAAAGAAGACTTGCCACCTGTTTTAGACGTTGAACCGGTATCGATAGAGTTAAATAATACGGCATTGCTTACACAAAATAAAGAAGCCATAGTAGCACGTATGCACATTTGGTTAGATGCCGTAGAAAAAGCTACAGGAAAAACACCTATTATTCATACGTCAAAAGTTATTTGGGACAACATATTAAAAAGTCCGTCCGGTTTTGAACGCTATCCGTTGTGGATACAGGATTA
The DNA here is from genome assembly GCA_043732145.1 of Saprospiraceae bacterium. GTDB lineage: Bacteria > Bacteroidota > Bacteroidia > Chitinophagales > Saprospiraceae > JAAFJT01. The sequence goes on along the minus strand of JAYTIA010000687.1, from coordinate 6,178 downwards.
TACAGCCAACGCGACTGTACCGAATGTACCAATGAACTGGAAAAATAATTTTTTGATGTGGCAATATACTCAAACGGGTGTGATAAATAAAAAAACGGGATTCGACATAAGCAGGTTCAACGGAAGTGAAGCAGATTTTCAAAAATTTATAAATACAGGCAGGAGCAAGATCTCTGTGCCTTCAACACCACCGACTAATATTCCTAAACAACAAAATAAAACACCGGAATCTAATCCCCGGTACCCAATACCTAATACCCAACAAAATACCTATCCGACGCAACAACCAAACGCGCCGGCAATTCAAATTGATACAACAAAAAAAGCACCGCCAATAATAGCGTTGCCGCCAACGCCACAAAAAAATATGCCGGCGCAACAAAATAATCCGAAAGCAAACGCACCGGCAACCAGACAACCTACAGACACTACTACAAAACCGTCAACCACCAACCCTCAACCACCAACCAACCAAGATCCTTTCGAAGGGCAAATGGTTTTTGTCCCAGGCGGTACATTTCAAATGGGTTGCACTGAAAGAGACGCATCAATTTGTAATGAAGATGAAAAACCGGCGCACTCAGTTACTTTAAGCAGTTATTCAATCGGTAAATACGAAGTAACGCAAAAACAATGGAAAGCGGTGATGGGTGAAAAAAGTAATCCTTCTAAGTTTGTAGGTGATGATTTACCCGTTGAGCAAGTTTCTTGGGAGGATGTACAAGTTTTTTTACAAAAACTCAACACACAAACCGGAAAAAAATACCGCTTGCCAACTGAAGCGGAATGGGAATACGCGGCGCGAGGCGGTAAGAAATCAAATAATTTCAGGTACAGCGGTTCAAATGATTTGAATTCTGTTGCTTGGAATCCTAATAATTCAAACGTAAAAACACATCCGGTCGGTCAAAAAAAAGAAAATGAATTAGGGATTTACGATATGAGCGGAAATGTTTTGGAATGGTGCAATGATTGGTACGGCAATTATGAAACGAATGTTGGACCTAATCCGCAGGGTGTAGGTAATGGGTCGTACCGCGTGTATCGCGGCGGTAGCTGGAGCGGCACCACTGGGAGCTGTCTAGTGGCGGATCGCCGCCCCACTGCTCCGGTGTTTCGCTACTACGCCTTAGGCTTCCGCGTAGTTTCTCTGTCCCCTCAGTGAGACGGATTGTCTATCCGGCTTTCCTGTGAGCAAAAAAGAAAAAAGAAAAGAAAAAAGAAAAAATTGAGCGAAGGCTGTGAAGTTGCGGTGGAGGAGGGGACGACGACAGACCGCAATTTCACAAGCCGCAGCGAATGAACGAGCGACAACAAACACGGCGTGAGCCGTCGAATTTTTTTTTGTCTGAACTATGATTTTTTTTGATTTTTGTATGGGTGTGATTTTTATTTTCGGCATCACAAAAAAACCATAGTCATCAAAAAAAATCAAAAAAAATCATAGTTCAGATAACCTCCAATAAAATCAAAAAATTTTCCTCAACCATGGTAAAGCACAAACTTTATCTGCAATTTCATAGCCATGAGCAACACCTACTTCTGCATCCATTCTGAAATGTACGCCGAGATACAAACGCGAAATTGCATTTTCATCTGATGATTGCGTGAGGGTTTCAAAAGTGCGGAACCTGCCGATAAATTCTGTTCTGTCGTTGTGCGAATAATCTGCAAAAGGCGTATTGTTACCGAAAATAGAAACCATTGCTTTCGCCGCCGCAGCACCGAATGTCGCATGACCGGAAACATAAGCCGGAAACGGCGGCGTGTAACCGGAACGATTAATAAGCGGATTATTCAAAATAGTTGCGTATTTCGAGTCAATTACTTTGTTGATGTAATCAACCGGACGTATCAGATTATATTGATACTTCGTAAACCAACAAGAAACGCCGGCATCTGCTAAAGCTAATCCAACTTTTGCATAAGTATATATCGCAGTTTCCAACGTAGCATTTTTATTATTCAAAATTTGATTGGCAACAGAAATCCAACGGGTTGATGGATCGAATGTGAATTGAAAATTATCATCACTCCAAAATTCCGCAATCCAACGATGTTCATACGTTGGATTGTTCGATAAATCATAAACTTCTTTGGCTTGTTTATAAAATTCAGATTTTTTATCTTCGCTGTATGTCACCGGTGGTTTTGCCAATTTATCGTTTTGGGCAATAGCAAAGCAACGCACATTTCCCCAATAAGGCAATAACGCCTTTGAAAAATCCGGTTTTGTTGGTTGCCATTTACCGATACCGGTAGGCGGTATGTAATTCGGATCAGTGTTGCGTTTGTACGCTTCATGTCCGAGTACATCAGTTGCTGACCAAGCAAAAATTGCATTTGCTACATCGGTTCCGAATTTTACGGAAGTATCGTAAATATCTTTTGGTAATTTCGATTGCGCTTCTTGTTTCAATTGCGTTTCAAGTGCCGTGATTTTATCCAATTGTGCTTGCGGTAAATTCGGATAAAAAGCTCTGATGATGGTTGAATACGCCGCACCCGCACACGTAGGCCAGTTATAGTTGCCGCCGAGTTGTGCTTGCGGTAAATACAAACCTTTAAATTGCGAGCCGAGAGAATTATAGCGCGGCATACCAGGCACAACGGATTCGTAAACAGCTAAACCGATATAACCCAAAGCACGTGCTTGAACCGGCGGACGATAACCGGGTGCATAACGCGAAATATCCAACATGAGTTTGTTCCACTCTAAAGCTACAGAGTTGTCATAATAACGCGCATCTTTAGTGTAAGCGTTGTAAGGATTCGGATTATCCGCATCCGGATGACACGCTGCGAATAAAAATAAAAATGCAAAAATAAAAACAACGAGTTTTCCGGAAAGGGTGTAAAGTTTGTTCATTTTGAGAAATAAATAAATTTGTTAAAAGTGTCCGAACGAAAATGAGAGGGGCGGTAAAATTTTCTACATTATTTTAAACTACAAAGTTCCGATTTTTTATTGTCAATAAAAATATTGCACTCGCGGTAATTTTGATGAATGAATTTTTGTAAATATCTAATCAATTAATAATTAAAAATTAAAAATTAAGTAGACTTCCGAGCAAGTTCTTTTGGAAGATTATTAAGTTTTAAATGGGTATTTTTAACGAAATTAAAAAACATACGTCTAAAAGAAAAATTAATTCTTAATTCTTAATTCTTAATTCTTAATTAATTTATTTTTACCTCATGAAATTAAGCGTTATCATCGTCAGCTACAATGTTAAATATTTTTTAGAGCAAGCGTTGCTATCAGTTTTTAAAGCAGCGATAAGCGATATGGAAATTTTTGTGGTGGATAATTGTTCTTCTGATGATTCCGTAAAAATGGTACGCGAAAAATTTCCGGAAGTAAACTTGATAGTAAACGTTGGAAATGTCGGTTTTTCTCGCGCTAACAATCAAGCCATAGAAAAATGCACAGGCGCATATATTTTACTTTTGAATCCTGATACAGTCGTCGCTGAAAATACTTTCCGAATTTGTGCCAATTTTATGGATACGCACAAAAACATCGGCGGTCTCGGCGTAAAAACAATTGATGGCGCGGGCATTTTTCTGCCGGAGTCTAAACGCGGATTTCCGACACCTTGGGTCGCATTTTGTAAAGCGTTTGGTTTGTCGGCATTGTTTCCGAAATCAAAAAATTTCAATCAATATTATCTCGGACATATTTCGCCGGAAACAACGCACGAAGTAGATATTTTGGTAGGTTCTTTTATGTGGTTGCGCAAAAGTGTAATAGATAAAATTGGTGGTTTAGACAATAGTTTTTTTATGTACGGCGAAGATATTGATCTTTCGTACCGGATTAAAAAAGCCGGATTTAAAAATTATTATTTAGCGGATACTACTATTATTCATTACAAAGGCGAATCAACGAAAAAAGGTAGTTTGAATTATGTGCGCACGTTTTACAATGCCATGATTATTTTTGCCAAAAAGCATTTTACCGGCAGTAATGCTTTTATTTTTATCGCTTTCATGCAATGTGCCGTTTGGTTTCGCGCCGGCTTAACGCTGCTTTCAAATATTTTTAAAAGCATTTATTTGCCAGTAGTAGATATTATTTTGATGACGGTCGGACTATATGTTTTGAAAAATTTTTGGTCGGAATATTATTTTCAAGATGTCGGCTACATAAAATCTAAATTCTTTTTTGTCAATACACCGCTTTATGTTTCAATTTGGTTGATAAGTATTTTTTTTTCCGGCGGTTACGACGAACCAATTTCTCTGCGACGCATTTTGCGCGGTATTTTCGTCGGCACAATTATCATTGCATCCGTTTATGGATTTTTAAATACACCTTACCGCTTCTCGCGGATGTTAATTATTTTAGGAGCGGTTTGGGCAAGTTGCGCGGTAATTGGCTGGCGTTTATTGCGACATTTTTTCAAAACAGGGAATTTAAATTTAAGTTCCGATACCGGTAAAAACGTTGCTTTCGTCGGAACTATTGAAGAGAGTAAAAGAGCTCTAGAACTTTTGAAACAATCGGATATAAACATGAATATCATCGGTACGATTTCTCCCAGAGCCGATTTTGACGAAAAAAATTATCTGGGTGCATTGCAAAACTTAGATGAACTCGTAAAAATTTTCTGCATCAATACACTTGTTTTTTGTTCAAAAGATGTTGCTTATACGCGTATCATTCAAACGATGACGCACCTGAACACACGTCTTGAATTTAAAATCCTGCCCGAAAATGTAAACAGCATCATCGGTAGTTCCGATAAAAATTCGCCCGGTGAATTATATACAGACGATACACGTTTTCAAATAAACACACCAACCAACAAACGAAACAAACGCGTTTTAGATATTTTTTTATGTTTATTGCTTCTGCTCGCAACACCGGTTTGGATTTTCGGAAAAAATAATTTTTTAATTTTAAAAAATGTTTTTCCGGTACTACTCGGAAAAAAAACATGGGTAGGTTATGAAAGTAATTCGGAACAAAAATTACCGAAATTAAAAACCTATGTAGTTACGCCGTCATTCAAATTCAAAAATCTCACATCGGAAACAATGGGGAAAATTAATTACTTTTATGCTAAAGATTACTCTCCACGAAGTGATTGGCGTGTGGTGAAATCTTTTTTCAGAATGAAATTTAGGAACGTGAAATAAAAAAGCCCAACTTTTGAGGTCAGGCTTTTTTATTCTGTTGGAAGACAATAGTTCGTTTGTTTGTCTAAATACATAAAAGCGTTTTAATAAGAGCGTCTGCTCTTTGTTCCTAAAGTTTCGTTTAATAATGCCATAGCACTAAAAACGAAAGCGGCGATGTAAAAAATAATCATTGTGTTGTGAGTTTTACTAAAGTAAGAAAGTATGGTTACTACAGCACAAAATTAATTGTTATTACATAATTTTTTTATTTTTTTCAGATTTTTTTTAAAATATTTTTTAGTTACAGTAACCGTTGCCGGTACAACTCCGTTTAGCTTGGTAATGTATATTAAAATCGTGTTATTAGCCGGCGAAAAAAAATTTTTTTCATTTTTGCTTATCTTTTAACATTCAAGATTCATAAATTCACTTTAAACGCTTTTCTTTGCAGTATTAAATATAACCAATTAGTTTTTTTAACAATTATGAGTACAATTATTGACGTTAAAGCGCGTGAAATTTTAGATTCGCGTGGCAATCCGACGGTTGAAGTGGAAATTTTTACAGAAAACGGCGCAATGGGTCGCGCTGCCGTTCCTTCAGGCGCGTCTACCGGTACGCACGAAGCTGTTGAATTACGCGATGACGATAAAAAACGTTACGGCGGTAAAGGCGTTTTAAAAGCAGTTGCCAATGTAACAGATATTATCGCCGATAAAATCATCGGACGTTCGGTTTTGGATCAACGTGGTATTGATAAATTAATGATTGAATTGGACGGCACACCGAATAAAGGAAAATTAGGAGCCAATGCCATTCTCGGTGTCTCGTTAGCAATTGCAAAAGCGGCGGCACAAGAAGCCGGTCAACCTTTGTATCGTTATTTGGGTGGCGTGAATGCACACGTTCTTCCGGTGCCGATGATGAATATTATAAACGGCGGCTCTCATGCCGATAACAGCATAGATTTTCAAGAGTTTATGATTATGCCGGTGGGTGCGGAAAGTTTCAGAGAAGGTTTGCGCATGGGTGCGGAAATTTTTCACACGCT
>JAYTIA010000686.1:0-7812 GCA_043732145.1 Saprospiraceae bacterium | reverse complement strand
CTAAGGTAAGAGCAACATGCGGTTTGATGACACATATATTCGGATCAATCGCAACTGCACTGCTTTTTTGGCTTTTTTAACCCATTATTCGCATTATTCACCATTTATCATTGCTCAAATAATGCGCACCAAAATACTTGATATTAATACGGCACTTCGCAAAGCACAATCTTACTGTGTTTATCAAGAAAGATGTGAACAAGAATTGCGATTAAAATGCAGAGAATGGGGTTTAAATAATTCGGATATGCGAAAACTTTTAGACATGCTATACGAAGATGATTTTTTAAATGAAGAACGTTTCGCCGCCGCGTATGCTCGCGGAAAATTCAGAATAAAAAAATGGGGAAAAATTCGTATTCGACAAGAATTAATTTCCAGACAAGTTTCCTCAGATGCCATCGAAAAAGGATTAAAAGTTATTGATGAAGAAGGTAACTACGAAGATATATTGGTTCAAGTCATGCAAAATAAATTACCGGATTATGAAGGCGATGCACAAAAAACTCAAAAATTAGTGCATTACACTATCAGCAGAGGATTTGAATCGGATTTAGTTTGGCAAAAAATCAAATTGCTCAGTATATAAATTTTCCCGAAAAATGTCGAAAAATTTATAAACTTTCCTATATTTGCTCAATTAAAATTAATTCATTGCAAATGAACGAAAATATTGCTAATAATATTAAAGAGATTTTAGCGCAAACCGGCACTGTTATTATTCCGGAGTTGGGCAGATTTACCGCTCAATATAAGCCTTCCGTGATTGATAATATTCAAGGACAATTGGATGCACCGAGTTTTGATTTGGCGTTTGACCCGAACGTGCGCATCAATGACGGCATTTTGGCGGATAGAATTTCGCGCACGCAACGCATCAGTACTCAAGAAGCACAAATACAGCTTGATGATTTTGTAAAAGATGCTCACCAAGTTATAGCGCAACACGAACAATTTGCGATTCCTGAAGTTGGCAAAATATATCAAGATACTTCAGGTAAATTACAATTTGTTTCTTTTAATCAAAACTTAAATCCCGATTCCTTTGGATTACCTCATGTATCTTTCCAACCTATTTCACGGACGCAATCGAGTAAAACAAGTATACAAGAACCAAATTCTAAACCGGAATTAATAAAAACAGATTTAATTCTGGAAAATAAACCGATAGATGTGTCAAACGTATCAACGACGAGAAAAGATATTTATATTACATCGGGCGTTGAAGAAGAACCAAAAATTTTTGGCTTAGAACGTACTGCTTTTTGGCGCACTTTTATCACAACTTCGCTGATACTTTCTGTGCTTACTATTTTAGGGTTGACGCAACTCAATAAAAATAATAAATCTGTTGCCAATAATAAATCGGTTGCCATCGAAAACAAAGTAACAACCGGACCTCCAATTTCTGATGTGACTAAAAATACGGGAATCGATTCATCAATGTTGTTTACCGGCAATACACCACCTACTGAAAAAGTCGCCCATTCGTCGCCTAAAGTTGTAGAAAAAAAAGTTGCTCCCGCAGCAAGTATAACAACACCCGCTAAAGAAGTAGTTGTCGAAGAGAAAAAACCGGTGAAAGAAAACTCTGCCACTATTATCATTGGCAGTTTTGGCAACGCAAATAATATAGCCAAATTGCGCAAATGGATCACGCAACACAATTATGAAGTGTATGAAAAACCTAAAGGTGATTTAAAAATTATAGGCGCAGTTGTGCATTTCGACACAAAAGAAGAGTTAAATAAAATTGTCTCGCTTTTCAAGGAGCGTTATGGATATGAAATTGAAGTAAAAAAATAGACAATTGACAAAGGACAACAATAAATATAGAACTATTCAATTGTCAATTGTCAATTAAACTACACATCGCATATCTTCACGCATTTTTCTAACGACGCTAATTTATCTTTTTGTTTCGGAATAAATTCTTGTGCTACATAGCCTTTATATCCGGTTTCTACAATTGCGTTCATGATAGAAGGATAATAAAGTTCCTGTGATTCATCAATTTCATTTCTCCCCGGCACACCGCCTGTATGATAATGTCCGAAATACTGGTGATAATCGCGGATATTTCTAATAATATCGCCATCCATGATTTGCATGTGATAAATATCGAACAACAATTTGAAATTTTCCGATCCGATAGCTTTACATAAATTCACACCCCAAAGCGTATGATCGCATTGATAATCTTTGTGATCTACTTTAGAATTGAGTAACTCCATTTGAAGAATTACTTTATGTTTTTCAGCCGTCGGCATCAATTTTTTCAAACCGACTGCGCAATTCACCAAACCACTTTCGTCATCTAATCCGGCGCGATTGCCGGAAAAACAAATCACGTTTTTCAATCCGGCAGCAGCCGCTTTCGGAATTAATTCTTCATAATGTGCGATGAGAATTTCATGATTTTCAATTCTGTTGAAACCTTTAGGAATACCAAATCCTTTTGGATTGTACATCACCATTGAGCAAGTAAGTCCGTGTTTTTGAACAGTTGCCCATTCATCCGGTCCAAGTAAATCAATGGCGACCAATCCGATTTCTTTAGCTTTGATGGCGAGATCTTCTAAAGGCACGTCGTTGTAACACCACCGACAAGCGGAGTGATTAATTTTGTTTTTTAAACTTGCCGGTAACATAGCTTCGGATTTTTTAAAATCATGCGCAAAAGTATCAAGCGTTGACCCGACGGCGAGTGCTGTACCGAGTGTTTGAATTAAATGTCTTCTTTTCATTTTTTATATTGATTGGTTGTGAAATTAGTGGTTAATTGTTAGTTGTTAATAGATAATTGTTAGTAGTTGGTGATTAATTTTAAGATAACAACCAACAACTAACAACTAACCATTAAGATAAATATCCGCCATCTGCCACATAAACGCTGCCGGTGCAATAACTTGCTTCACTGCTTGCCAGAAACAAAGCGAGTGCCGCAATTTCTTCCGATTGTCCCATTCTGCCGAGCGGTACTTGTTTGAGCATATGTTTCAAAATTGCATCATTCGACCACAAAGCTTCACTGAATTTAGTTTGAATTAATCCCGGACAAATAACATTGGCGCGTACATTATATTTCCCCCACTCTACTGCCATTACTTTGGTCAAAGAAATCAATGCCGCTTTACTGACGCTATAAATACCGAGCATCTGTTCCGGTTTTACGCCGCCGATACTTGAAATGTTTATCACCGCTCCGCCGCCGTTCTTTTGCATTTCTGGCAAACATAATTTACATAATTCAAACGGCGCACGCACATTCACTTCCATAATTTTTTGAAACGCTCTATCGTCCGTGTTTTCAACCGGTCCGAAAACCGGGTTGGCTGCTGCGTTATTTACTAAAATATCTATTCTGCCAAAGTGAGTTAAAGCAGCATCCACAATTTTTTTGCAATCGTTCGTATCACCCACTTGACCGGCAACGCCGATGATATTTTCTTGTTTATCATCAATATCCTTTGCAATTTCGTCGAGTGCGTCTTGCTTTCTGCTGTTAATGACTACTTTTGCGCCTTGTTGCACATAAATACGCGCAATCGCTTCGCCAATACCTTTTGATGCGCCTGTTATAATCGCAACTTTACCTTTTAATGAAAAAACCTGCTTCGACATGAATTGAGAATTAAAAATTAAAAATTAAAGATTAAAAATTAAAAATCAATCTGTCATTTTTAATTCTTAATTTTTAATTCTTAATTCCGTGCTGACTTGCGTGTAAAAATAATAATAATTTCGACCAATTTCTTTTTTCTATAAAAATTTATTGCCAAAATTTTTAATAAAATTATAAATGCTGTTCATGACTAAAAACGCGACACGTCCCTCATTTTTACTTGGCGTTATTATTTTAATTTTTGCCAATATCGGTTTTTCTTCAAAAGCTGTCATCATCAAATTGATGTATCGCTATAATTTGGACACGATTTCAGTTTTAGCGATGCGTATGCTTTTTTCTCTGCCTATTTTTGTTATCATCGCGCTCATTTTATTCGCAAGAAAAGATAATGTACGCTTGACTTTGAAAGAATGGTTAGCGATTTCCGGTCTCGGTATTTTGAGTTATTATATTTCGAGTTGGTTAGATTTTACCGGCTTACAATTCCTTTCCGCAAGTGTTGAACGCTTGATTTTGTTTACCTATCCGACAATTGTAGTACTTATTTCCGCTTTTTTTCTTGGTAAAAAAATCACGATACAACAAAAGATAGCTTTGTTACTCACATATATAGGTGTAGCTATTGCCTTCGTTGCCGAAAAAGGTTTGGGTGAGCAAAAAAATATTTGGCTCGGCTCGGCGTACGTTTTTGCGTGTGCAATTACTTACGCCTTTTATGTGGTCGGCACTGGCGAATTAGTACATCGTTTCGGCTCCATAAAATTTTCGTGTTACGCGATGATTGCGGCGACAATGCCCATTCTCATTCAATGCTACGCCGTCAATAAAATTGATATTTTTAATTTTACAAAAGAAGTTTATTTTTTGTCGTTTTTTTTGGTTTTAATTGCCACCATTATTCCGATTTTTTTAATTGTAGAAGGCATCAGAATTGTCGGTGCGAATAATTCATCTATCATCGGTTTCGTTGGTCCGGTGTCCACTATTTTTCTCGGCTATATTTTTTTGAATGAAAACGTGAGCGTTTTACAATTGGTCGGCACGGCGATTGTTTTGTCAGGGGTTTATTTGGTGTCAAAAGGATGATTGTTTCTCAATCGTTAATGATAAAATTTTTTGTTAGAAGAGTTTTTCATGTGTATACTTCAAGTATTGTTTTTACTTTTGTCTTCATAACGTAACATAAAAAAAATTCATGAAACACATCAACCCAACAACATTGTTCAATGAGATAGAAGAATCTGTTCAATACATCAGAGATTACACAGATTTTACACCGGTTGCAGGTATTATTGCCGGTACAGGCTTAAGCGGTTTGTCCGACGATTTATTAATTGCTTGTGAAATAGAATACAAAAACATTCCGCATTTTGCTCTGCCCACGGTTCAAAGTCATAAAAGCAAATTGGTTTTTGGTTATTTAAAAGGCGTACCGGTGGTTGTGATGGCAGGGCGATTTCACTTTTATGAAGGCTATTCGATGAAACAAGTCACGTTTCCGGTTTATGTCTTAAAAGCATTGGGCATTAATACACTCATTGTAACGAATGTTTCAGGCAGTGTCAATGAAAATATCGAAGGTGGAGATATAGTTATCGTTACAGACCATATAAATTTACACGCCGAAAATCCTTTGCGCGGCGACAACGACGAGCGTATCGGCGTGCGTTTTCCGGATATGTTGCACGCATACGATAAAGCCTTAGTGAAAATTGCTTTGGAAACGGCACATAAAGAAAATTTTACGGCACATACCGGCGTTTATGTAGGCTTGCAAGGTCCGAATTTGGAAACGCCGGCAGAATATAAATTTTTACACATTATCGGTGGCGATATTGTCGGGATGTCGTCTGTGCCGGAAGTTATTGCGGCGCGCCACGCCGACTTGCGCGTGTTGATGATTTCGATTGTATCGAATAAAAGTTATCCGATTGAACAAATTAAAGATGTGACGGTTGAAGAAGTTATTGCGATGGCGCAATCTGCCGGACCAAAAATTCAACTTATTATCGAAAAAATTGTTAAGCATATTTGAATATCAATTGACAATTGACAACGAATTTTTTTACAGAAATTTAATATTTCTTCAAAATATTTTTTCCTTGTACATTGTCCATCTTCTACAATTTAAACATAAAATTACAATGAATTTATTTACGAGTTTTTTCAAAGCGCATGGTTCAAAACTCATTGCTTTCATTTTTTTTCTAAGTTCTACTACCCTACTTTCGGCACAAAGTTGCTGTTCTATTCAAAGTATGGAAGATTATCAATTGCTCGGCAGTAATCCGGCTTTCATAAAAGCACACGCCGAACCTTTACCTTTTAAATTTTTGAGTCTCGCCGGCGGAGAAACTATCACATTCGATGCACCGGATGGCACAAAAGCGAATGGTTTTGTCATCAAAGCCAAAAATAAAACTAATAAATGGCTGTTCGTGTATCAAGAATGGTGGGGTTTAAATGACTACATTAAAAAAGAGTCTGAAACTTATTACAATGATTTAGGCGGCAACGTAAACGTACTCGCCGTTGATTTATACGACGGCAAAATCGGTAAAACACGCGAAGAAGCCGGTGCAATTATGAAAGACGTAAAAGAACCGCGTATTGAAAATATTATTAAAGGAGCAATAGCTTATGCCGGAAAAAAATCTAAAATTGTGAGCGTAGGTTGGTGTTTTGGTGGCGGCTGGTCATTGCGTTCAGCTTTGCTTGAAGAAAAACACGCGATTGGTTGTGTTATGTATTACGGAATGCCTGTAAAAGATGTTGCAAAATTAAAAACACTGCACTGCGATGTCACCGGTTTCTTTGCCGGTAAAGAAAAATGGATCAATAAAGATGTCATATCAGAGTTTGATAAAAATATGGCAACTGCCGGCAAAAAACTAACGTATAAATTTTACGATGCCGATCACGCTTTTGCTAATCCATCGAACCCGATTTACGATAAAGTAGCTGCAGAAGATGCGCACACTAAATCGGTGGCGTACATGAAGGAGAAATATAAACTTTAATTTTGTTATCGGTTATCGGTTATACGTTACTCGTTATCCGTTTAAATTTAACGAATAACGGGTAACGTATAACCGATAACCGATAACCGATAACGAAATACAAATGATTGATTTCCAACGTCACACACTTTCCAACGGTTTAAAAGTTATTTTGCACGACGACACCGCAACGCCTTTGATTGCGGCGAACATTTTGTACAATGTCGGCAGCCGCGATGAGAACCCGGAACATACCGGTTTGGCGCACTTGTTTGAGCATTTGATGTTTAGCGGATCTAAAAATGCTAAAGACTACGACAACCCGATTCAACAAGCCGGCGGTGAAAGTAATGCGTTTACCAATAATGATATGACGAACTATCATGCCGTTGTGCCAACAGAAAATTTGGAAACGCTATTGTGGTTAGAAAGCGACAGGATGCTTTCATTATCGCTGAATCAAAAGTCATTAAATGTACAGAAAAAAGTAGTAGTAGAAGAGTTTAAAGAAACCACATTGAATGAACCTTACGGGGATGTTTGGCATATTTTGAGCGATTTGGCTTTTAAAAAACATCCGTATCGTTGGCCTGTCATCGGTTTAGTACCCGAACACGTTGAGAAAACGACTTTAGATGCCGCACAAGATTTTTATAAAAAACATTACGCGCCCAATAATGCCATCGTTTGTGTGGCAGGTAATTTAACGAAACTTGGCGGTTATGATGCCGTATCAATACTCATTGAAAAATGGTTCGGTGCGATTCCCGCACAAGAAAGCGGTAAACATATTTTACCGCAAGAAGAAGAACAAAAAGCGCGGCGCATAAAGACTGCTCACGGAAAAGTACCAACCAATGCATTGTACATGACGTTTCACGGTTTTCCTCGTTTACATCCCGACTATTACGCACTCGATTTGATTACAGATATTTTATCCGGCGGAGCTTCCTCTGTGTTGTATCAAAAATTAGTAAAAGAAAACCATATTTTTTCCGAAATTGATTGCTCTCAAACCGGTAATTTGGATGCCGGTTTATTTTTGATTGAAGGCAAACCGATGCCCGATATTTCATTGGAAGATGCAGAAAAAAAAGTTTGGGAACAATTGGAATTTTTGAAAAATAATCTTGTATCGGAGCGCGAATTAGAAAAATTAAAAAATAAAATTGAGAGTCAGAATAC
>JAYTIA010000685.1:0-2971 GCA_043732145.1 Saprospiraceae bacterium | reverse complement strand
AGCCGTTTGTATTTTGAGTATATCGCAAAAAAAAACGGCTGGGTTTTTAAGCCCAACCGAAAACCTAACTACCCAACGGCAATCACTTTTGAAAGCCGCTATATTTTTCAATCTTCATCAACCACAGGCAACATATCAGAAATGAGCGTCAAAACGACGCTGGCGTTATCAATCGCCACAGGGTTTAAATCGGCACAAGTGATAGTGCTGTAAACACAACCCACCAAAGAATGTAATAAATGAATGTGGCGTTCAGCAGTGAACGACGGTAAAGAAAGAACCAAGTTTTTATTCTCGTTAACGAATACCATTTTGAGAGAGATTTAGAGTTATGAAAATAAGTTTGAGGAAAAAACCGCCCACCCTATTTGAATGAGCGGCGTGTATGTGAACGTACTGACCAAATGAATCTACAAATTACTAATTGAAGCAAATAAAGTTTTCGATTTTGAGCGAACGAAAGGCGCGTTTTTCTACATCCCAATAACAGATGATAGCATTATTTTTAACTCGGTCGCTTCCTTTAGCTTCGTAGTTAAAATTTCCGTCTCTAAGTGTACCCACCGCGTTACGCACTTCGCCGTCTGTTTTCTTGAATTGAAAATAAGATAGACCTTTACGCAGTTGAGCAACCAATTTAAACCGATTCCAAGCCGCCTTTAAAGCGTCTTTAAAAGTTGTGTAAACACCGTCTTTTACAAATTGCCAAGCCATTTTAAAAAGTTCCTTTTTCATCGTTCGTTGTTTTTAGCTGTTATAAAATTTCTTTGTCGTTTAATTATAGTGCAAATATAACATGACAAAATAACATTTGCAAATAAATCATGTTTTTTTATCAAAAAAAATTTCATTTTGATAAAAAAACCCTACATATTTGCATAAAAAGTAAAAAAAATGGAGGAAACAAGTAAAAAAAATCCAAATTATGCAGACAGGCAAGACGCACGGCGATACACAGCCGTTAACTTGAATTGTGTTTTACTGGGTGTTTGGGGCAACCTTAAAAAGTTGTGCGAAGAAATGAAAGCCACTGACAGCGAATTTTTAAGCTATTCGAGTTTATCGAAACGGCGCAACGGCGAAAACCCGATTGAGTTTGAAACCGCAAAGGGTAAGTATTCGGTGTATATCGAAAAATTAAAGTAGAAATTTGTTCAAAACAAAAAGTTTTACACAAAAACACAAATTGTATTAATTTTACGGTTCATTTTAAAAATAAAGTGCATGAAGCAAAGCCGTATTAATTTCTTAAAGCGTGTAGAATCCGTTCAAAATGAATTTTCAAAGCATGATGACGGTACACGCACAACACAGGCAATTTATGAGTTTTATATCAAGCCAAATTTTCACATCAGCGCAGCAACATTAAGAAGCCATTTAAGAATTAAGGTTAGAAAAGAATTGTACACGGTGGAAACTCACACCGAACAAAAATAAAGAGTTGCCTAACTACCGCTTAACAGTTTTTTAAAAATCCGTTCGCCGTCCTGATAGATAGCGAACTAAAACAGTTTTACGGTATGAAAGTTAGGTTATCACTTCCAAAGAACTTAGATTTCTTTAATCAGTATGCGCCATTGGTTTACGCGCTGCGGCGTTACGGCGTAGTTGCTCAATTCATAGCTGGGTTAACTGAAATCGGCATTTTGTACGGTTTAATATTCGGTTCTTTAACCACAAGTGTCGGAAACATACACTAAATCCTCAATTCGTTCAGAGATTTCAGTAATTCGGGTTTTCCTTGACACAATTGAATAATAGTTTTCAATATTTCATTATCCAGTTCATTGACAAATTTGAGTTTAGCGATTCTAAAACTTTCAATCGCATTGAGTTTTCGATAAATGTAAATCAACATTATGGCTATCAAAGTCATGTATAACATTATTTTTATGCCATTTTCACTCCGTGATACTAAATGTTTAAAGCCAAATTCATGTTTTAGAAATCGAAAAAAGAGTTCAATTTCCCAGCGTAATCGGTATATCTCAGTAACATCTTGTGCTGAAAGGTCAAAATTATTGGTCAAAAACCAAATCGGCGTATTTTTATCATTTCTAATAGCTTTGACAAGCCTAAGCGTAAATTTTGTTTTTCGCGCTTTTTCATCATACAAGTAAACTTCTTCATCCGATAAAATTGTTAATGTTTTGGTTTGAGGTTCTTGACCTTTTTCAAAAATAGTCAAATCTTTGACTTTCTTATATTTAGTACCATAAGATTGTTGAGTGCGTGTTCTTGTGACGAATAGTTTTTCATCGCTATCCATTTCGCCAAATCTTTTGCGAGACGACATACCTTGATCAAATACGAGTATTTCATCTTTTGATTGTACTGTTTGCGAAAGCACTTCGCCCAATGCAATTTGGTCACTCACATAAGTTTGTTCATTTTGAAAAACCGCTTCTTTGGCAATAAGTCCATCGAAACCAATTGTAAATTTGAGATTTAATTGACTCTTATCCTCTTTTTTACTCTTGCTGCCATTTATAATGCCACTTATTTTCAGTAATTTAGAAGAAATACTAACAATAGTCGAATCGAAACGAACAACCTTCATATTTTTTAACGCAACGTCACTGAATTCTCTTGATAAACGCTGACTCGTTTGCTTATAAATAGATTCAAAATAATCTAGCTTTATAGTATTCAATCTATCCCCTATTGAACTATGGTCAGTCGGCTTGACATTTGTTAGGGCAGCAAAGGACTGAAAACGCGTAGTATCGAATAAGGTTTCTAATATCCGTAACGACAATTCTTTTTGAGTTAATAAACCATACAGTAATAATTTAAACACAGTTTTGCCGTCTAAGCGTTTCACTTGGTAATCTACTTTACTTGATACCGCTATAGCTTCTAAATCCGAATCTGGTAGATAGGTGAGCAGTTGTTCAACACTTATATTTGCTTTTTTCATCTTACAAAAGTATGTGTTTTACACCATTTTCGTGTTTCCGACACTTGTGGT
>JAYTIA010000684.1:0-2979 GCA_043732145.1 Saprospiraceae bacterium | reverse complement strand
GTTGTTTATAGCTTGCATTGGCGCGTACATCGCCGGGAAACACGCCGGTTAAAGCCGGATTGGTGTTCAATGGAGAAAAACCAAAATTGGTAAAGTGAATATCTTGTGCGGTTATCACAAAATAATGTGAGTTCAAGAACAATAAGCAAAGTGCTGTTCTCAGGTAAATGTGTATTTTCACGGAATTTAAGTTTTAAAAATGTTTGCTCTTAAATAATCAATTAAAATCTCTCATTGCTCAAAGCTAACAGCTCATTGCTTTTTTAATGGCACACTTCATATAAAAATAAAGCATGACTCTACATACTCGACGTTTAGCGGTTATTGTTTAGTAAAAGTTTTATTTCAATCGTCTTAAAAAAATCTAATTTATCAAATGTAATTTGGTTTTAAAATACGCTTTTAAATGTTCATGGTATAAAAAATAATTGTCTTCTTCATTCACACTGACGATGAAAAATTGTAAGTTAGGTAGGCTAAAGGAATTGTAAACAAGAAGACGAAAACAAATATCGATACAATATGTACAAAATTGCAAATTGTTTTTTAAATATTTTTTTATAGTATACTAAAATAAATATTTATAAAATTCGTATTTCCTTATGTTGGTTTTAAATTAACCTAATTTAAAAGTATGTTTTACAATTATGAATTTTATTTTTTAGTATAAATGCCAAACAAAAAACATTAACACAAAGATATTTAAAAATTTATTTCTGTAAGCGTATTGTAAATTTATTTTGAAAGAAATTTCAATTTATTCATTAAGTTTACCTCTTTCTTTGTAATGTGTGGCATAAATCAAATCGAAAGTTGGTCCTTGTGTAATTTTAAGATAGAGGCAGCAATTTATCATGTCTCATTTTTTAAAGACAACGTTTAAATCTCAAAAAACAAACAAATATATTTCTAAAGAAATTTGAACAGAAAAAAAATAAAACTGTTTTATTAATTAATGATTTTGGATTTTGTGTTTTTATAAATATAGAGTTTATAAAGGAAATCCAAAATCCAAAATCCAAATATGATACATCAGCTCGATATTTCCGCGATACTTACAGACCCTTCGCTCGATAAGAAATTAAAAACGATAGCGCAAAAAGTTTTCGTCGGTGAGCGCATTACTTTTGATGAAGGCGTTGCGCTTTTTGCAACCGCACCACTCGGTTATTTATCTGCATTGGCGAATTTCGTACGCGAAAAAAAACAAGGTGATAATACGTATTTCAACAGAAATTTTCACATCGAACCGACGAACTTGTGTGTTTATACTTGTAAATTTTGTTCGTACAGCCGCTTGATAAAACAACGCGCCGAAGGTTGGGAATATACGCACGACGATATGATGAATATCGTAAAAAAATATGACAGTAAACCGGTGACAGAAGTGCATATCGTCGGCGGTGTGTTGCCGCAATACGATTTGAAATTTTACACTGAATTATTTACAGATATAAAAAAACACCGCCCCGAATTGCACATTAAAGCACTCACACCCGTCGAGTATCATTATATTTTTAAGAAAGCAAAAGTCAGTTATGAAGACGGGATGCGCATGATTAAAGAAAGTGGTGTGGATTCGATGCCCGGCGGCGGCGCGGAAATTTTTCATCCCGACATCCGAAAAATAATTGCCGGTGATAAATGTACCGGCGAACAATGGTTGCGCATTCATGAAATTTGGCATGAACTCGGTATGCGTTCCAATGCAACGATGCTTTACGGACATATCGAAAAGTACGAGCATCGCATTGATCACATGAATCAACTTCGAGAATTACAAGATAAAACCGGCGGCTTTCAAACTTTTATTCCTTTGAAATTCAGAAATAAAGACAATGAAATGTCCTACTTGACGGAATCTACGACGATTGAAGATTTAAAAAATTATGCTGTCTCGCGCATTTTTCTCGACAATTTTGACCACGTAAAAGCATATTGGCCCATGATTGGCAGAGAAACGGCACAAATAGCACTCTCATTCGGTGTAGATGATATTGATGGCACAATTGATGACACGACAAAAATTTATTCGATGGCAGGAGCAGAAGAACAATCGCCGGCACTTTCTACCGAAGATTTAGTGCGGTTGATTCGCCGCGTCGGCAGAAAACCGATTGAACGCGACACGCTATACAATATCGTTACAGATTATACCGATGTGGTTTTTGAAGATGATACGCAGTTTAAAGGATATTTGGCGTTGCCGGTGTTGAATTAAATTTAAAGTTCACTCATACCGCAACGCCTCAATCGGATCTAATTGTGCTGCTTTCATTGCCGGATACAATCCGGCGAATAGACCGACGAACAAACACGTAATAATACCCATCGTAATCCATACCCAAGGCATTACAAAATGTCCGCCCGCAGCGAAGGCGACACCGAGTCCGGCTAATACGCCGAGAATAATGCCGACCAATCCGCCTAACTGACAAATCACAACAGCTTCTATAAGAAATTGTGTCATTATACTTTTACTTGTTGCACCGAGCGATTTTCGGATACCAATTTCGCGTGTGCGTTCCGTAACGCTTACTAACATGATGTTCATTAAACCGATAGACGCACCGAGTAAAGTAATGAGTCCGATGATGATAGCTGCCCAACGTATTGTGACGGTATTATCTTGTAAAAGTTTTAAGAGACTGTCGGATTTAAAAATTTCAAAATCATCTTCTTGATCCAAACGCAATTTGCGAATTTGACGAAATAAGCCGGACGCAGCGTCACTTGCTTGAGCCATTTCCGTTGCCGTCGTGACACCGACCGTTATACTGTAGTCTTGTCCCTTTGTATCGAAAACATTTTTGGCATTTAAAAGCGGAATTATCACTTGCCTATCCGCACCCTGCGAACCACCACCGGAACCTTTGGATTTTAAAACGCCGACCACGCGATAACGCACATTGCCGACAAGAATATCATCGTTGAGAGCGGTTTCAGGTTTATTACTGAAAAGCATTTTTACGATATCAT
>JAYTIA010000683.1:0-2991 GCA_043732145.1 Saprospiraceae bacterium | reverse complement strand
GGTTACGATGAAATTTCTTTAACCGGCGATTTTAAACTATTGATGAATGATCGCGAAGCCACATTGTCACCGCAAAACATGGGCAAAAAAACTTTACACCCCGAAGATTTATTCGGCGGCGATACCATTGAATCTGCGGGCAAATTATTTATAAAAATTTTAGAAGGACAAGGTACAAAAGCACAAAACGATGTCGTCACCGTTAATGCCGGCGTTGCAATTAATTGCATCAAACCAAGCACGTCGCTTGAAGATTGTATTGCAGAAGCAGAAGAAGCATTGCAATCCGGAAAAGCAATGGAACAATTGAAAAAATTAATCGCTATTTAATTATTCGCATCACCCTCTGATAGGTTTTAAACATCAACATGGGTAAAAAAACCATAATTCATAATTTGTAATTCGTAATAAACTTTGGATATTTTACAAAAAATAGTAGCGCACAAGAAAATTGAAGTTGCAGAGCGCAAAATTGCTACGCCTTTAATCGAACTCACGCAGCGTCCTTATTTCAAAGAAGCGACGCGCTCATTGCAGAAAAAATTAAAAAGCGACGGCGCAAGCGGCATTATCGCCGAACACAAACGCAAATCGCCTTCTTTGGGTTGGATTCACGAACACGCGGACGTTGTTCATATAACAACCGGTTACGAAAAAGCCGGCGCGTCGTGTTTGTCTATTTTAACTGACAATTTTTTTTTCGGCGGCTCGACGCAGGATTTGATGAGCGTGACAAAGCGTGTGAACATTCCCGTGCTGAGAAAAGATTTTATAGTTGATGAATATCAAGTTTTTGAAACAAAAGCAATGGGTGCTGATGTTATGTTGCTGATTGCAGAGTGTTTGACGAAAAAAGAAATTAAACATTTGGCGCAAACGGCAAAAAACGTCGGACTCGAAGTTATACTCGAAATGCACGACGAAACTGGCTTGGATAAAATTTGTGATGAAGTAACGTGCGTAGGCATCAACAACCGCAATTTGAAAAATTTTTCGGTCTCCGTTCAAACTTCAATTGATTTGGTGAAACAAATTCCGGACAGGTTTATAAAAATTTCCGAAAGCGGTATCAGTCAGCCGGAAAAAATAATTGAGTTGCGTACACATGGTTTCAAAGGTTTTCTGATCGGTGAAGCATTTATGAAAACGGAACATCCGGCGGCGGCGTTACAAAATTTTATTTTTAAGACAACGAACAACGGACAACAAACATGAAAATAAAAGTATGCGGTATGCGCGACGTGGCAAATATTGAAGCCATCGCAACACTACCGATAAATTATCTCGGATTTATTTTTTACGAAAAATCACCGCGTTTTGTGTTGGACAATGACGTGTTTGAAACGGCGCACATTCCGGAAACGATTCATCGTGTGGCAGTGGTGGTAAACGCAAGTTTAGATTATATCACGCACTTACACGACGATTTTGGTTTTCGTGTGTTCCAACTGCACGGCAATGAATCACCGGCTTTTTGCAGATTGTTGAAATTGGAATTGAAAAATATTGAAATCTGGAAAGCATTTTCTGTCGGCGATGATTTTGATTTTTCAGTAATGGAACGCTACAATGATATCGTTGATTATTTTCTATTCGATACAAAAACGAATCAACACGGTGGCAGTGGACAAAAATTTGATTGGACAGTTTTAAAAAAATATAAAGGCAAAACGCATTTTTTCTTAAGCGGCGGTATCAGTGTAGATGATGCAGACGTGATAAAAAAAATAAAAATCAAAAAATTAATCGGCGTTGATATTAATTCAAAATTTGAAATCGCACCGGCGCAAAAAAATTTTGAGTCAGTAAAAAAATTTTCAGAAAATTTATTTTGAAATTTATTTTGAAAAAAGTTTGAGTATGAATTATAAAATTATCGATAAAAAAATTTCTGAGCATTATTTGTGGGTGACAAGTGTGACAGTTGGATTTTTGTGAATACAGAAAATTTGTCGGTGAAGTTCGAAATTATGCAAAGCGGAACAAGAGAGCAGTTGCATTTCCATTCAATCGCTCAGCAATTTTTTTTTGTATTAAAAGGCAACGCAACTTTTTATTTAGGAAATGAAAAACAAATTATATCGGAACAAAAAGGATTGCTAATTTACTCTAAAATTGAGCATTATGTAATTAATGAAGCGGAAGAACCACTTGAATTTGTAGTGATTTCTCAGCCGTCAACGAATAAAGATAGAACAACAATAAGTTAATATGCAAAATAATACAGAAAAAAATCCGGTTGGCAACTATCAACCTGACAACGAAGGTTATTACGGGGATTTCGGCGGTGCGTACATTCCGGAAATGTTGTGGTACAATGTAGAAACATTGCGCAAAAATTATTTAAAAATAATTAACACGCGTGAATTTCAAGCAGAGTTTAAGCAACTGTTGCGCGATTATGTCGGCAGACCAACGCCATTGTTTTTCGCAAAAACTTTGTCGGAAATTTACGGCGCACGCATTTTTTTGAAACGCGAAGATTTATGCCATACCGGTGCGCATAAAATAAATAATACCATTGGACAAATTTTGGTGGCGAAACGGTTGGGCAAAACGCGCATCATTGCAGAAACCGGTGCCGGTCAACATGGCGTGGCAACGGCGACCGTTTGCGCTTTAATGAAATTACCGTGCATCGTGTATATGGGTGAAGTAGATATTGAACGCCAAGCACCGAATGTAGCACGCATGAAAATGCTCGGTGCGGAAGTGCGTCCTGCCATGTCGGGCAGCAGAACTTTAAAAGATGCAACTAACGAAGCCATTCGCGATTGGATAAATAATCCGGAAGATACGCATTATATCATTGGTTCTGTCGTCGGTCCGCATCCGTATCCGGACATGGTGGCGCGTTTTCAATCCGTTATCAGTGCTGAAATAAAAAAGCAATTGAAAAAACAAACGGGTACTTCGCAACCGGATTATGTGATTGCGTGTGTGGGTGGCGGTTCAAATGCTGCCGGAGCGTTTTATCATTTTCTCCATGAT
>JAYTIA010000682.1:0-7866 GCA_043732145.1 Saprospiraceae bacterium | reverse complement strand
CAAACTGAATCCGTTTTCGCCTGTTAGAGTTAAAATGGCTTTAGTTCCCGGTCTGTCAGAAGTTACGATATAGTGATTATTATCTTTTTGAGTCGCATTACAACCACCGCAAGATAATTTCAAACTGTTAGACGAAACACCCGCAGCAGAAACTTCTACCGGATTATCAACGCCAACGTAAATCACATTCATTTTTTCTGCCGAAACAGTTCCGGAACGTTCACCGACTTCATATTCTATTGAACCTTTTGCTTCTTCACTTAAACCGGTAAAAGGATTTGTTAAACGCGCCGTTGCATTAACGGTTTGTTTGCCCAACGATGAAGTACCGCTTTCATAATGTCCTTGGCCATCTTTAAGTGTGATACCTTGACCATTTACAGAAATAGACGCATTTAAAGCACCGTTTGAATTTGAGTTGTATGCAGCCAAAGCTACATCGGCTTCAAATTTATCACCTTTAATTAAGTAAGATTTTTTCGGTGAAATGATAACTTTAAATTTATCTACTTTAAAGTCAACGATACTCATTTTGTTGAAATAATAATTCATCAAAGCCGTTTCCGAAGTTTTTGCATCATTGATGTATTTCGAAAAAGTAGCCAATACAGCAGCTACCGGCATTTGCTTAAATTTATATTCGGGCCAATTCGTTGCTTTTGAGTCTTTTGAAATAGAATCTACCATCAATGGAATTTGTGCTTCCATGGCTTTTCTTTCCGCTCCCTCCGGAACAGAATTAATGAAAGCCGCACGTGTATCCATGATTTTTTTCATCATTTCTTCGCCCTTCTTATTGTTGATCATCAAATTAGTAGTGACATCTTTATCTTTATAGCGCACGGGTCTGTCACCATATTTCGGATCAATACCACCTGCATCCTTTACTAATTGATCGTAATAGCCTTTGATATAAGTTTCAAAATCTTTCGAAATAGATTGTGCTTTGTTGGCACCATCGGCAAAAGGAGCGTATTTAGCATTGCCTTGAGCTTGTGTCTGAATAGCACTGCGCAACTTATCATTACTATCGCCAACGATACTATTACTCGTCTTTAAGCCCCTGTTCAAAGCATAGAACGCATTGATGATTTCAGCCGATACGTTCAAGGCGAGCATCGCAGTCAGTACTAAGTACATTAAGTTAATCATCAACTGCCGCGGTTCCTTAGGTATAGACATTTTTTATCTTTTTTAAAATTTTAGAAAGGAAATTTAGTTGACAGTTGACAATTGACAATTGACAATTGTCAACGGCAAAGTATTATCGGCGTTGTAAATTGTAAATTGTCAATTGTCAACTAAATTAACGGTTTTGGTTCGACATAGCCGACAACATACCGCCATATACTGCATTCAATGAATTTAAGTTTTTATTAAGCGCAGCCATTTGTTCTTTATATGCTTTGGTATCTTCCATAGCATCGCTCATATTGCTCATCGCTTCCGTCATTTTAGAATAAAAATTATTCATTGAACGGATTTGATCTTGCGTTCCCGAAAAATCTACTTCTTGTAATGCTTTCAATGAACCCAAACTGCGTGACATACCTTGTAATTCGGTTAGCATACCACTCAATTTATTTTCAACTACTTCGCCGTTTAAACCCGGCAGTTGCGGTTGCGGTGCAGCAGCCATACCGTTTGCTAAATTAATCGGACCTAATTGTGAGTTATAATCGCCCAAGCCCGGAATGATTTTATCCCAATAGTAATCGGGTTCAGGTCCTAATATACCTATCATCAAGAATAAAAATGCTTCTGTTGATAAACCAAGAATCAACATTTCGGAAGCGTATGGCCAGCTTTCAATTTTGAAAAGCGCACCCATTAATACAACAGCAGCACCCAAACCAATAATAAAATTTTTTACGTACTTAAATCCTTTTGATTTTACAAGACTCATTGTCAATAGCTTTTATAGTTGAAAAAAAATTGAATTAATTATACTCGCAGTTATGAAAATAATAAAAAGTGGAACTTTTATTATTTTTCATAACTTACAAAACTTATGCCTACATTATACAAAAAAAATTAATATGCTTGTATTTATTAGAATACTGCAGCAATTAATCATTCTCTCATAAATATTTTGTATGTACCCTTAAACGCAGATAAGGAATTGAAAGTATTTTTTGGAAATGAATAAGTTTGAGGCAGAAGCCTCAAACTTATTTTTTCTCATTCCTGAGAATATAAATTTGATTTCAAAAAAATATTTCTTGAGTTTTTTACAACTTATCGAATTAGTCGTCGGTTTTCAAAAAAAACTTGACGCAAATTTATAAAAATTTACGTCAAGTTCATTTTTTTTATCATGCTTTTTTAAAAATCATTAATTGAACGTCCCAAGAATGTTAAGGCGCAACGGAAACCGACGTAACATTTGGTAGTGTCTTGGTATTCATAAGTGCGTGTGCCTGTCTGCAAATAGAAAGCAATATCTTTCCAAGAACCACCACGAACTACTTTACGTTTTTTTGCCGGCGGATCACTGTCTTTAGCATCAACACGATAATCTGGATTCAAATCGTGAAAACCGGCTGTGTTATCGGTGTAAGCCGAAATTGTCCATTCCGATACATTACCTGCCATATTATACAAGCCGTAATCATTCGGGAAATAAGCATCAGCCTTTACGGTGTATTGACCTCCATCTTCAGGATAATTGCCGCGACCAGGTTTAAAATTGGCGAGTAAACAACCCTTAGCGTTACGTGTGTAGTAACCGCCCCAAGGATACGGTGCTAAATCGTGACCGCCGCGAGACGCATATTCCCACTCGTATTCAGTCGGCAAACGAAACTCTTCGGTATTCGGTTCTTTTGAACCTTTGTAAGTATTCCAGAACTTTGTACGCCACCAGCAGAAAGCGCGTGCCATATGCCAATTTACGCCGACAACCGGATAATCATCAAAAGCAGGGTGCCAAAAATAATTTCTTGTCATCGGCTCGTTATAAGAGTAAGCAAAATCGCGAATCCAGCAAAGTGTATCCGGATAAACTTTTACTTTTTTCTTTAAAATAAAATCGTTCCTTTTAGAGGTTTTATTCGCATTTTGCCAATCACTGTTATTGTGAGCAGCGCGTTGCCAATCATACTCTTGATATTCAACTACGAATTTATCAACGTTGAAGTCTCTTTTGCCTTCAAATTTGTCTTTACCTTCGTAAAACAAACCATTGAGTGTTTCGTCTGTCCAGTCAATATCTTGTTTCCAATCAATAATACCTTTGCCGTTGCCGTCATCGGATTCTTGATAATGGTCAAGTAAAGCGTGTGCCATTGAATCGCGCACCCAATCAATAAACTGACGGTATTCGTTGTTCGTGATTTCCGTATCGTCCATAAAAAAGCCTGCAATAGACATGGATTTGGCTTTATTCATTTGTGTGTTCGACACATCTTGATCACTTGCACCGGCGTGAAAAGTTCCGGAAGGAATATAGACCATGCCATAAGGATTGATGCCTTTCCATTTTGGGCGACCTTTAGAACCGACCAATTGCCCGTCCTGTTTTTTACTGCACGATGCGATTAATAGCCCGAGAGCCATTGAGACAAAAATAAATTTCGATAGTTGCTTCATTGCTTTAAGAACTCGATTTTCTGTCAAAATTAAGAGTTATGTAGGACCTCACTATTTAAATGGTTGAATACGATAAACCGTGCTTTGGTTTTTCTAATAAATGACAAACAATTTAATCTTTCAGATTTATTATTTATCTTTCATTATTCATCATTAACTAAAATGCGCCCAAAGATAGCGTTATTAAAAAGAATTAATAAAAGTCGTGTATTATTTTAACGTCTCTATTTTAATTTAATCTTTCAAAAGTGTAAAATAAACGCGAAAGTATCGCATTAAGTATATGTTTTACGGATTTTTTTTTAAATATGCTGCGCTTCTAATAACAGTTAATGAATAATAGAAATAATATTTTTCATTGTTCGTTGCTCATTATCCCTTATTAAAAACGCGGATTATAAATTATCGGCGGTAATTTTCCTTTGCCTATTGGTCTTCCCAGATTGTATTGCAAAACTATTTCGTGTGAACCTTGAGAAACAACATTCAAACTTGATAGTGTATAATCGTAAGCATATGCCACTTTTATTTGGCTGCTCAATTTTATTCCCAACATACCTATTAGTGCATCTTGTGCATTTTTTGTATATCCTCTAAACGATACGCCCAAAAAAATATTATCAAGATAATTAAATAACACCGAAAAATCTGCTTGTGTTTGTGTAATATCTGATTTTACAAGCACTGAAGGATGAATGACAATATCTTTAAAAGAAAAAACATCGGCTCCCGCAGTAAAGACGTAATATCTTTTAAGAGAAACATTTATATTCGTTTGTCCGGTCAGCTTAAGTGGCGTTTCCGATAAATTATGTACCGCCAAACCCATTTCCCATTTATCGTTTTTATAAAAAACGCCCGCACCAATTGTCGGCGTTATGCCGGAAATACTTACGCCGGATAAAAGATTGTCTTTATGATCAATAATGCCTTGCGTGTAATCGCCGTCCGGTGTGCGCAAAAGAGAACCGTCAATTAATCCCTGAACAACACCTGCCGAAATACCGAAAGAAATTTGTCCGTTGTTGAGTTTCGCGAGTTTATTAAAACTTATTTTTCCCGTGAAACCGGAACGCGCACCGATATTCTCATTTTCAAAAGCAAAACCTGCGCCGGAACCGATGATGTTTAAAGGCAATGTCGCATTTATATATTGTGTCGTCGGATTTCCGGTAATGCCCACCCATTGTGTTCTGTATGCGGCGTTCAATAAGAGCGACGGCGAAAAGCCGGCTGCTGCCGGATTTGTACCATAGTTGTTTACCATATACAAACTGTATTGTGCCGGTTGTTGCGCCTGAACAATAATTGCCGGCAGCAATAAAACAATGATTCTAAATAAATTGCGCGTTGTATTCATAGAGAATTGTGAATTAAGGATTAAAAATTAAAAATTAAGAATTTTTTGAAACCGAGAATTAGATTTTTCAGATACTTGAATAAGAGTGGTAATACTTATTTTGGTGAGTTGCACCAAAACGATAAATCCTCTGAAGTAATTCTTAATTTTTAATTCTTAATTTTTTTCCACGCTTCATGAACAGATTCAATCGGTGCATGACAAGCAAAATTTTGACAGATAAAAATCGCAGCTTCTTCCGTTTTATTTTCCGGATTAATCGGTAAATTGTGTCGGAGTATCGGATATTTTTCGTTGCGCTCTGTGCTTCCCATTATCACGCGGTTCGGAATAAAATACTTATTCAATTGTCGTGCTTTTTGCAAAGCATTTTTTCCGATAATACTGATTTCTATCGGAGAATATACAATTGCCTGCATCACACTCGCCCAACGCGCCAAAGCAGTCGGATATTTTTTTATCGCATCGGCAACGCTTTCTACCATGCGTACTGCCTGTGATTTATAATTTTCGTCGCCGAGCAAAACGGACAGGCGTAAAAAATTATGCGCCATCGTACTATTGCTTGACGGCGTAGCATTATCAAAAATATCTTTTTTACGCAAAATCAAATCTTTTTGATTTTTTTCGGTAAAGAAAAACAAATTATCTGTTTTATCCAAAAAATTTTCTAAAACGTATTCGGAAAGTTGGTGCGCCGTATCGATATATTCGGTTTTGAAAGTAATTTCGTAAACATTTAAAAGTGCTTCTATTAAACACGCATAATCTTCGAGAAAAGCGTCATATTGTTTCACATTATTCGTAACAGTGCGATAATAACCTGCGCCTTTTTCTTTTTTAAAATCTTTTAATACAAAACGCAAAACATTTTCAGCTGTTTCTGTATAATCTTCCTTGCTCAATGCTTCCGACGCTTTTGCATAAGCCGAAATCATTAAAGCATTCCAAGAAAGCAACATTTTTGTGTCTGTTATCGGATGTTCACGATTGCTGCGTTTAGAAAGAAGTTTAGATAAACTTTCTTTTCTTATTGTTTCTATTTCTGCAACGCTTAATCCGAAATCTTGTGCAATATCGTCAATAAATTCTGTACGCCATAAAATGTTTGTGTTTTCCCAATTGCCGGTATCAGTTATATTGTAGAGGGAGCAAAACAAATCCGTTTGTTTACCTAATATTTTCTTGATTTCTTTTTTCGTCCAAACATAAAACGCACCTTCGTGTCCTTCCGAATCGGCATCAATACCTGCATAAAACCCATAGAGTCGCAAATTATCTGCATCGGATTTATCCACCGGCGATAACTCTGTTAATACAAAATGCAGTGTATTTTTTATAGTATTTTTTAAAAGTTCTGTTGGTTTTATTTTATAAGCTGCCGATAAAGTTTGAACCCAAAGCGCATTATCGTACAACATTTTTTCAAAATGCGGAATCAACCAGTCATTGTCTGTTGCATACCGCGATAACCCGCCACCTACTTGATCGTAAATACCGCCGTGAATCATACGATTCAAAGTCATTAAGACATGATGAAATGCGTTCGGGTTTTTGCTGTAAAAATAATAATCGAGTAGAAATTGCAGTGTATGTGTTTGCGGAAATTTCGGAGCCGCACCGAAGCCGCCTGATTCCGTATCGCAACGGGCGCCGATTTCGCCAAAAATTATATCTATTTCTTTTGGAGAAAAAATACTTTCCTGTTCAGCGTTTCCGGTTGATTCTATTTTAGTTTGAATAAGTGATTTATCACCTTTCGCAATCATCGCTACAATTTTATCGGCTTGTTCTTCAACAACTTCGCGTTTGTGTGTAAACGCATCAGATAAATTTTTCATCGCCTGCAACCACGACGGACGATTGTGCATCGGCACAGGCGGAAAATAAGTGCCGGCAAAAAATGGTTTGCCTTCCGGCGTGAGAAAACAATTGAGTGGCCAACCGCCCGATTGATTGATGATTTGACACGCTTCCATATAAATCATATCCACGTCCGGACGTTCTTCTCTATCTACTTTGATACACACAAAATGCGCATTCATAAATGCCGCTACTTCTTCATTCTCAAAGCTTTCACGCTCCATCACATGACACCAATGACAAGTCGCATAACCGATGCTGACAATAATCGGTTTATCTTTTGTTTTTGCTGCTTCAAACGCTTCCGGTTTCCATGCATACCAATGCACCGGATTATGTGCATGTTGTAAAAGATATGGCGACGTTTCGTGAATTAAATGATTCATATTTGAAAGACAATGACAATGGACAATGGACAAAATTTCGCTATTTCAATCGTCCATTGTCCATTGTCAAAATTTATAAATGCAGTCGGGCCTTGCGTTCCAACATAAACTCTTTCGAATCAACGTGATCCGGATCCGGTACACAACAATCAACAGGACAAACGGCAGCGCATTGCGGTTCCTCATGAAAGCCGATACACTCGGTACATTTGTCAGGTACGATAAAATAATAGTCGTTAGAGACCGGCATATTTTTATGATGCGCATCAACAACTTTACCGTCCATCAAATTATACTGTCCTTTATAAGTATTGCCGTCGCCGATTGCCCACTGAATACCGCCTTCATAAATGGCAGTGTTCGGACATTCAGGTTCGCACGCACCGCAGTTGATACAATCATCTGTTATCATTATCGCCATAGAACTGAAAAATTATTTTGCTCAAACACACACGTCGAAATGCGTGTTGTGATTATCATTGTGAAAATTTATGCAAAGGTAATAGAATTAAGAATTAAGAATTAAGAATTAAGAATTAAGAATTAAGAATTAAGAAAACTATGTGAGCTATGTCAACTATGTGCCTATGTGGTTTAAGAATAACGAATAACCAATAACTAAATGACACCGCACAAAAAAATAAATATTGCTATTGACGGTTTTTC